>JBOHZW010000198.1:0-2397 GCA_050738715.1 Steroidobacteraceae bacterium
GAGCGGCAGGCCCGCCTGCTTGACTACCGGCCGCAGCACGAAACTCGAATCGACGCGTGCGACGCCTGGCAGCTTGGTCAGCACCTTGCTGTGCAGACGCTCGAAATCACTGGCGCTGCGCGCGACCACGCGCAGCATGTAGTCGGATTCCCCGGTCGTGAGGTAGCACTCGGTGACTTCGGGCACACGGCACACGGCCTGCTCGAACGCGCCCAGATCGCGATCGGTCTGGCCCTTGAGCGTGATGCGCACGACGAAGCTCACGCTGATACCGACCTTGGCCGGATTCAGCACCGCGGTATAGCGCTCGATAACCCCGGCGCGCTCGAGCAGCTTGACGCGCCGCAGGCAGGCTGACTCCGACAGTCCCACGCGCAAGGCGAGCGCCGCATTCGCCATGCTGCCGTCCGATTGCAGCTCGGCGAGGATCTTTCGGTCGGTGCGATCAAGTTGCATAAACTGCCGTTCAGTGGACCTTTCGTAGAATATTCTGCCACTATTTGGTCGAATATGCGCCCATTTCGCAATCCGCTGCGACTGGGCGGGAGCACAATACGCGCCTTAACCTCAAGACGGGTGCCCCATGCGCATAGGCGTTCCTTCCGAGATAAAGGTCCATGAATACCGTGTCGGGTTGATGCCCGCTTCCGTGCGCGAGCTCACGCTCGCCGGCCACGCCGTCACTGTGCAGACCGGCGCCGGAGCCGGCGTCGGCAGCAGCGACGAGGATTATCGCGCCGCGGGCGCGCAGCTCGCGCCGGATGCCGCCACGGTATTCGCCGGCAGCGACATGATCGTCAAGGTGAAGGAGCCGCAGCTCGCCGAGTGCGCGATGCTGCGCGCCGGCCAGCTGCTGTTCACGTACCTGCATCTGGCCGCCGACCGTGCGCAGGCCGATGGATTGATGAAATCCGGCGCTGTCGCGATCGCCTATGAAACCGTAACGGCGGGCGATGGTTCACTGCCGCTGCTGGTGCCGATGAGCGAAGTGGCCGGCCGCATGTCGATCCAGGTGGGCGCTTACTACCTGCAGAAGGCGCAGGGTGGACGCGGCGTGCTGCTCGGCGGCGTGGCCGGCATTCCGCCTGGCAAGGTCGTGGTCATCGGCGGCGGCGTCGCCGGCACGAACGCCGTCGAGATGGCGCACGGCCTGCGCGCCGATGTCACCGTGATCGACCGATCGCTCCCTCGCTTGCGTGCGCTCGATGTGCAGTTCCACGGCGCCGTGCAGACGATATTCTCGACCGCTCATTCGATCGAGCGTGCCGTGACCGGGGCGGATCTGGTGATTGGCGCCGTATTGGTGCCCGGCGCAGCGGCGCCGAAGCTCGTCACCGAGGAGATGATCAAGCGAATGCGCCAGGGTTCGGTGGTCGTCGACATCGCGATCGACCAGGGCGGGTGCTTTGCCACCAGCCGGCCGACCACGCACGCCGATCCGGTCTACACGGTGCACGGCGTCACGCACTACTGTGTCACCAACATGCCGGGCGCCGTTGCGCGCAGTTCCGCGCAGGCGCTCAACAACGCGACCCTTCCCTACGTGAAGGCGCTCGCGGACAAGGGCTGGAAGGACGCGCTCGCGGCCGACGCCGGCCTGCGCAATGGACTGAATGTCATCGACGGGCGTGTCGTGCACGCCGCGGTGGCGCGCGACCTGGGATTGCCCGCGCCCACGCCAGCGCCGATCAAGGCCTGAACAACGCTACAGTTTGATCTTGCCGCCGCCGGGAATCGCTCCACCGGCGACATCGGGCACGACGATGCGCGAGGACGCTTCGCGGCGGTACTCGCGCGCTTCCTCGATCGCCTGCTCGAGCGCGCCCTGCACCGCGGCCGGGAAACGCTGTAGCGCTTCCTCGAGCGATGCCGCTTCGATGTCGAAGGACAGTGGCAACACGCCGCCCGGTGTCAGCAACTGTGTCTGGCCCGAATACAGCACGGGCCGCGCAGGATCCGCATCACCATTCACCGTCACCGGCGTGAGTCGGCGAATCGTGCCGGCCTTGCGATCGGTGAACAGTTCGTCACGATACATCGTGGTCGCATCCAGCTGGATGTCGGGCATTCCGGGTTCCTGGGCCATCGTGCATTCCCCTCAGCTTGCAAATACGGCGCTCTCGCCGCTCTCGAGCCAATCAACAATCGGCAAATCGGCGGCCAGCAGCGGCAAGTCGCGCAATGCCGCCGGATGCTCCCAGCGCAACGGTTGGCCTTCGAGTCCGCGCGGCACGCCTGAGTAATCATCGACCATCCACACCGAAAGTTCGACGTGGCGTTCGGCGTATTCGTGTGTCAGCGCAAATACCGCTCGCGCCGAGGCCACCTGTACGCCGAGTTCCTCCTGCAGTTCCCGCCGCAGCGCTGCGGCATCGGGTTCGCCGGCCTCGACCTTGC
>JBOHZW010000199.1:0-3427 GCA_050738715.1 Steroidobacteraceae bacterium
CCGATGCCGAAGGCGAGTGCGCCGAAGGCGCCGTGCGTGCTGGTGTGGCTGTCACCGCACACGACCGTCTTGCCCGGCTGCGTGAGCCCCAGTTCCGGGCCGATGATATGGACGATGCCGCGCTGCATGCTTTGCAGCCCAAATAACTCGATCGCAAATTGCGCGCAGTTCTTCTCGAGTTCACCAATCTGTTGCGCGGCCGATTCCACGGTGATCGGCGCGCCGCCGAACACCTGCTCAGTGCGCGTCGGTGTCGAGTGATCCAGCGTGCCGAGCGTGAGATCCGGCCGGTGCACGCCTAAGCCCTGCTCGCGCAGCATCGTGAACGCCTGCGGTGTCGTGACCTCGTGCACCAGGTGCAGGTCGATGTACAGCACCGCGGGCGTGTCTCCGGTCTCCGGGACGACCTCGTGCCGCTCCCAGATTTTCTGGTACAGGGTCTTCACGGGGTGGCGCGCGCTATCCGGCAGCGGCCACGCGTGGCTTGGACTTCATATCGACAAAGTCGAGCCAGCCCCACTTGTCCCGGGTGTGGCCATTGAACAGCCCGAAGAAAGCCTGCTGGATGCGCTCGGTGACGGGTCCGCGCTTGCCGTTGCCAATCGGAATGCGATCCACCGAACGGATCGGCGTGACTTCGACCGCTGTCCCGCAGAAAAACAGTTCATCGGCGATGTACAGCAACTCGCGCGGCACCCCGCCCTCGCGCACCTCGAGCCCGAGTTCGCGCGCCAGCCGCATCACCGTGTCGCGCGTGATGCCGCCGAGCACCGAGTGCGCCAGCGCCGGGGTCATCAGCGCGCCGTCCTTGACGACGAACAGGTTCTCGCCGCCGCCTTCGCTGACGGTGCCGTCCGTCGACAGACCGATGCCTTCGGCAAACCCCAGGCGCTTCGCTTCCATGCTGATCAACTGGCTGGAAAGATAGTTTCCACCGGCCTTCGCCATCGCCGGCAACGTGTTGGGTGCGACGCGTTGCCACGAGGAAATGCACACATCCACGCCTTCGTTTTCGCCTTCCAGGTATTTGCCCCATTCCCAGGCCGCGATCGCGACATCGACCGGGGGGTCGACCTTCGGCACGACGCCCATCTCGCCATAACCGCGAAACGCGATCGGCCGCAGGTAGGCGCCCTTGTCGAGTTGATTGGCGGCGATCGCATCGCGGCAGGCCGCGTTGATCTGCTCGGGCGAGTATGGAATCTGGATGCGATAGATCTTCGCCGAATCGAACAGGCGGCGCGTGTGATCCTGCAGCCGGAAAATCGCGACGCCATCAGGCGTTGCGTAGGCGCGAATACCCTCGAACACCGAGGAGCCATAGTGCAGCGCGTGCGCGAGCACGTGTACGGTGGCTTTTTCCCACGGCACGAGCTTGCCGTTAAACCAGATGTACGGAGTGGCTGCAATGGGCATGGTGTCCTCGGGCGTCGATGCTGAACGGCGAAACGGCTAACCGGCGGTCTTTGCGGTGGCGGACAGGGCTTCGCGGGCCGCGAGGCGCGCGCCGCCCTGCTGCGACTGCTCGATGCGGTTGACGACCTCGAGCAGCGCCTTGCAGCTGGCCTCGATGATGTCGGTCGATACGCTCGAGCCGCGGTAGCTGCGGCCATTGTAGTCCACATATACGACGGTTTCTCCCTGCGCATCCTCGCCAACGGTGACCGCATGCACTTCGAACTTGCGCACCTTGACCACCAGGCCGGTGGCCTGTTCGATGGCCTTGTAGGCGGCATCGACCGGGCCGTCGCCGCTGGCGTTGCAGACTGGGCTGCGGCCGTCGGCATGCTGCAGCCGCACGGTGGCGGTGGCGGCCGCGCTGCCGGGGATGCCCAGCTTCGAGCCCACCTCGAGTCCGCTAAGCGACCAGGGACCGTGCGCGGAGCCTTCGGCGCGCAGCACCAATGCCTCGATGTCGCCGTCGAACAATTCTTTCTTGCGGTCGGCGAGTGCCTTGAATTCCTCGAACACCCGGTTCAGCTCCATCTCATCGAGCTCGAAGCCCAGTTCCTGCACGCGTTCGCGGAAGGCATGGCGGCCACTGTGCTTGCCGAGCACCAGATTGCTGCGCGACAGGCCAACGTCTTCCGGTCGCATGATCTCGTAGGTCTGGGCATTCTTTAGCATGCCGTGCTGGTGGATGCCCGATTCGTGCGCGAACGCGTTCTCGCCGATGACTGCCTTGTTGCGCGGAATCGGCTGGCCGGTGATGTTCGACAGCAATCGGCTGACCGGATAGAGCCGATTGGTCTGGATGCCGGTGCGCAGGTTGAAGAATTGCGAACGCGTCGCCAACGCCATCACGACTTCCTCGAGCGAACAGTTACCGGCGCGCTCGCCGATGCCGTTGATCGTGCATTCGATCTGGCGCGCGCCGGCGACGACGGCCGTCAGGCTGTTCGCGACTGCCATGCCGAGATCGTCGTGGCAGTGCACCGAGAGGCGTACCTTATCGATGCCCGGCACGTTCTGGCGCAGGTACCGGAACAATTCGCCGAACTCGTCCGGCACCGTGTAGCCGACGGTGTCCGGAATGTTGACTGTCGTGGCGCCGGCTTCGATCACGGCGGCGCACACGCGTGCCAGGAAATCGAGCTCGGTGCGCGAGGCATCTTCCGGAGAAAATTCGACGTCGTCGCAATATTCACGCGCAATTTTTACCGCTTCGACCGCGGCGCGCACGATTTCGTCCTGCGCCATGTTCAGCTTGTACTGCCGATGGATCGCGCTGGTCGCGAGGAACACGTGCAGCCTGCGGCGCGGCGCCGGCTGCAGCGCGCGCGCCGCCGCCTCGATGTCGGCGCGCGTACAGCGTGCCAGTCCCGCGATGATGGGCCCTTGCACTTCCTGCGCGACCGCGTGGACCGCTTCCCAGTCACCGCGCGATGCGGCGGGAAATCCGGCCTCGATGACATCGACGCCCAGGTCCGCCAGCGCTCGTGCCACGCGCAGCTTCTCCGGCTGCGTCATGCTGCATCCCGGCGATTGCTCGCCGTCGCGCAAGGTAGTGTCGAATATCAAAACCCGATCTGCTTCGGTCGCCATGACGGTCTCCCGTAAACCCAATCGCTAACGTGTCGCCTGTAACCAAGGCATGCGCGCACGCAGTTTCGCGCCGACCTTTTCGATCGGCTGGTTCATGTCGGTCTTCAGCATGCGCTGGTAGTTCTTGCCGCCGGACTCGCTCTCGCGGATCCATTCGCGCGCAAAACGGCCGCTCTGCACTTCCTTCAGGATGCGGCGCATCTCGTTGTGCGTGCCTTCGTTGACGACGCGCGGGCCGCGCGTCAGATCGCCGAACTTCGCCGTATCGCTGATGTACTTGTGCATCTTGGTGATGCCGCCTTCGTGCAGCAGGTCGACGATCAGCTTCAATTCGTGCAGGCACTCGTAGTAGGCGACCTCGGGCTGGTAGCCGGCTTCGACC
>JBOHZW010000200.1:0-2119 GCA_050738715.1 Steroidobacteraceae bacterium
ATCGACGTGCCGCTAGAGGCAACCTGGTCGGCGCCGATGACCACCGCACGCGGGTGCAGCGCGCTCACTGCAATGGCTTTGGCCAATGCCAGGCGCTCGGCGCGCGCCGGCGGCGTCTCGCCGGGCACCGGGTTCTCATCGACATTGGACGGGTGCACCGCAAATGGAAGTCCGAGCCGGGCGAGCAGGTCGCGGCGGTAAGGCGACGTGGACGCCAGGATCAGCGCGGGCGGTTGCAAACTCAAGGCTGGACTCGAATCAGGGGAATAGAAACAAGGGCTTAACGGGTACGCGGCCTTTTGACTTGCCGCTCATGCCTACCTATCATACGCGCCCCATGCTGAACGGCTGGTCCAAGCCGCGTGACCTGGCCAAGCTGGCCGAAATGGGGGCGCGGTTCGAGTTTGAGATTCCGGTGGGCGAGCTTCCGGGTATTCCAGCGGAATTCGCACTCGCCGATGGGCCCGCCAAAGTGTGGATGCGGTTTGGCCGCGAGCGTGGCGTGTCGGTCGCCGATGTCAGGGTGCAGGCGGTGTTGAACCCGCAGTGCCAGCGTTGCATGCGCGAGATGCGCCTGAGTGTCGATAGCGAATCGCACGTCGCGGTGATCGACAGCGAAGCGCAGGCTGCCCAGGTTGCCGAGGATGTGGAAACCTTCCTCGCGGCAGACGGGCACGGCACACTGGCGGCGCTGGCCGCGGAGGAGTTGCTGCTCTCGCTTCCGCTCGTGCCGCGGCACGCAGCAGGCGAGCAGTGCCTCGAGGCAAGCGCCTCCGCAGAGGAGACGCAGCGGCCGTTCGCGGATTTGCGCGCGCTGCTTGAACGGGGCCGGAAATAGTTGGCGATGAAAATTTGAGTCAGGAGTGGTGAGAACATGGCCGTACAGAAAAGCCGAAAGACGCCTTCGAAGCGCGGCATGCACCGTTCGCATTCGGGCCTGAAGCGCCCGGCGCTATCGATCGATTCGCAGAGCGGCGAGACGCACTTGCGCCACTGCATCACGCCCGACGGTTTCTACCGCGGTAAGCGCGTCATCGAAAGGGCCGAGCTGGACGAGAAGGGCTAGGCTCGCGTTCACGGGTACTGGCTGATGCGTTCCCGGATAATCAGTACTGGCAGTTACCTGCCCGCAGGGCTGCTGACAAATTTCGACCTCGAAAAGCGCATGGATACCAGCGATGCCTGGATCCGCGAGCGCACTGGTATCGAGCGGCGCCACATCGTCTCGCCGGGCGAGACCACCGTCGACATGGCCGAACACGCCGCGCGCGCCGCGCTGGCGGCCGCAGGCCGCGAGCCGCGCGAGATCGACCTGATCATCGTCGGCACCTGCACACCCGATCTTATTTTTCCGAATGCCGGTGTCATGCTGCAGGGACGGCTCGGCAACCTGGGCTGTCCGGCGCTCAGCGTCGAGGCGGCCTGCAGCGGATTCATCTACGCGCTTTCAGTGGCCGACAAGTTCATTCGGTCGGGCGAGTCGAAGCTCGCATTGGTGGTCGGTGCGGAATCGCTCTCCAAGCTCACCAACATGAGCGATCGCGGCACGGCGATCCTGTTCGGTGACGGCGCCGGCGCGGTGTTGCTGGCGCCCGATGCCGAGCCCGGCATCCTTTCCACTCATTTGCATGCCGATGGATCGCACCTCGAGCTGTTGCGCTGCACCGGCGGTGTGTCGGCCGGTTTCCACGCCGAGGGCGACTACATCAAGATGGCCGGCAGCGAAGTGTTCAAGATCGCCGTGCACATGCTCGGCCGCGCCGTCGATGAGGCGCTCGCCGCGAATGGACTCAATCGCGACCAGCTGACGTGGCTGGTGCCGCACCAGGCCAACATCCGCATCATCCAGGCGACCGCGAAGCGGCTCGGTATGCCAATGGAGCGCGTCATCGTCACCGTCGCCGACCATGGCAACACCTCGAGCGCTTCGGTGCCGCTGGCGCTCGATGCCGGCGTGCGCGATGGCCGCATAAAACGTGGTGACCTCCTGCTCTTGGAAGCCTTCGGCGGCGGCTTTACGTGGGGATCCGCACTGGTCCGCTATTGAGCGCACGGTCCCGGCGCCCGGCCGGTACGGCCTTGGTTCAAGTCGCTCCCCGTAACTCGCTTGGTTGAACCA
>JBOHZW010000201.1:0-3867 GCA_050738715.1 Steroidobacteraceae bacterium
ACGGTCCGCTGGCGCTGCTTGGGCCGGGCTTTCCAGCACTGATCCTGGCGCAGGACGATGCCACGCGTCCCGGACTCGTCGCGCTGGCCACCGAGCTGGCCGCCCGTGACGTGGACGTATTGCTCGCCGGCGCGGCGGCTGAGGGCACCACGGAATTGCCGACACTGCCGGCGCCGGCCGCGCTGGCGCCGATCCTGCTGGCCTCGAGTGCCTACCAGCTGCTGGCATCGCTTGCACGGCAACGCGGCCTGGATCCCGATCGGCCGCCGCACCTGCGCAAAGTCACGGAGACCATATGAGCGTCACGGCGTTCATCAACGGCCCGATACTGACCGGCGATGCGTTCGTGCGCGGCGCCGCTTTGCTCGTCACGGGCGATCGCATCGAGTCGATCGTGCCTGCCGATGACGAACGTGTGCGCGGCGCGAAGCAGATCGACCTGCGCGGTCGCATGCTGCTGCCCGGATTCGTCGACGTGCAGGTCAATGGCGGCGGCGGCGTGCTGTTCAATGATGTGCCGACGGTTGATGGAATCCGGCGCATTGCGCGCGCGCACGCGCGCTTCGGCACGATCGGTTTCCTGCCGACGCTGATCAGCGATGACCTGGCCGTCGTTGCCGCGGCCATCAGCGCGGTCGATGCGGCGATCGCGGATGGCGTGCCGGGCGTGCTCGGCATCCATATCGAAGGGCCGTATCTGAACGAGCGGCGCAAGGGCGTGCACAACGCAGCGCATTTCCTCGAACTTGGGCGTGAAGCCGTGGCGCTGCTCAGTTCATTGCGGCGCGGCGTGACGCTGCTGACGCTGGCGCCCGAATTGGCGAAACCGGAGGCGCTCGAGCAGCTTTGCGCGGCCGGCGTGATTCTCTCGGCCGGGCACACCAATGCGACCGCCACCGAAATCGAAACCGCGCGCCGCCACGGGCTGCGCGGCTTCACGCATCTGTTCAACGCGATGTCGCAGCTGACCGCGCGCGAGCCCGGTGCGGTCGGCGCGGCGCTGGCCGAGGATGATTCCTATTGCGGCATGATCGTCGATGGCCGCCACGTCGACCCACGCGTACTGAAGATCGCGTTGCGCTCACGCCGGCACGATCGCTTCATGCTGGTGACCGATGCGATGCCACCGGTCGGCACGAGCGCGACGAGTTTTCAGTTGCAGGGCCGCACGATCACCGTCGCCGATGGCATCTGCGTCGACGAGCAAGGCACGCTCGCGGGCACCGCGCTCGACATGAGCCTCGCCGTGCGCAACGCGATCGCTATGCTGGGACTGGCGCCGGCGAGCGCCGTGCGCATGGCGAGCGAGTATCCGGCCCATTTCCTTGGACTGGGATCGAGCCACGGGCGGCTCGCACCCGGCTACCGCGCGGATTTGCTGATTGCCGATGACGGTTACAATGTGCAGGAGACATGGATCGGCGGCAATCGCATTGACACCTGAAAAAAACCGACCCCTGCGCAGCGCCGCGACCCGCGTTCGCTGCCGCGCATCGTGCGTGATCGTTTGCGCGAGCCTGCTCGCGGCGCAGGCTCCCGGAGCCAGCGCTGCAACCGCTGCAGATGAAGCCGTCATCGGCGTGTCGATGCAGCCCTGCCGCGGCGTGCCGGTCCAACCCACCGACCAACAGAAGGCCAGCGCGGACCCATACCAGAGCTGGATGCACGAATGGCTGCGGCTCGACTGGGCGCAGTTGTGCCGCTACGGGCCGGCCAATGCGCAGCTGCCGGCTGCGACAAACAAGCGCGTGGTGTTCCTCGGCGATTCGATCACCGACAACTGGATCAACCTCGACCCGGGGCTGTTCAGCGGTGACCGGCTCGATCGCGGCATCAGCGGGCAGACGAGCGGACAGATGCTGCTGCGTTTCCGGGCTGACGTGCTGGAACTGCATCCGGCGGTCGTGCACATTCTCGCCGGCACGAACGATGTCGCGGGCAACACCGGCGCCACCTCGCTGGCGATCATCGAAGGCAACATCGCCTCGATGGCCGAGCTGGCGCGCGCGCACGGCGTACGCGTGATCATCGCCTCGATCCTGCCGGTGGCGCAGTATGGCTGGCAATCGCGGGTACAGCCGATCGACTCGATCAAGGCGCTCAACGACTGGCTGCGCGCCTACGCCGCGCGCGAGCATCATATTTACGTCGACTATTACGCGGTGCTCGACGACGGCCATGGCGGATTCAAGCCGGCGCTCGCCTATGACGGCGTGCATCCCAATCCAGCCGGATACGCCGCGATGCACTCACTTGCAGAAGCGGCGATCACCAAGGCGCTCGAGCGTTAGCCGACCCACACGCGCGCGTTGCGAAACAGGCGCATCCAGCCGCTGTCTTCGCCGGCCTCGCGCGGATGCCACGAATTCTGCACCGTGCGATACACGCGCTCCGGATGCGGCATGATGATTGTCGCGCGGCCGTCGGCCGTGGTCAGCGCCGCCAGTCCGCCGGGCGCACCGTTCGGATTGGCCGGATACAGCCGCGCGGCATTGCCGCGTCCGTCGCTATAGCGGCAGGCGATGAGGCCCTGCTCCGCGCATCGTTGCTGGTCCGCATCACTGGCGAACGCGGCGCGTCCTTCGCCGTGCGCCACGGCGATCGGCAACACGGAACCGGTCATGCCGCCAAACAGCACCGAGGGCGATTCCAGGATTTCAACGAGCGTGAGGCGCGCCTCGTACTGCTCGCTCCGGTTGCGCAGGAACACTGGCCACGCTTGTGCGCCGGGAATCATCTCGCGCAGCAATGCCAGCATCTGGCATCCGTTGCATACGCCGAGCGTGAAGGTGTCTTTGCGCGCGAAAAAATCAGCGAATTCGCGCCGCATCGATTCGTGGAACAGGATCGATTTCGCCCAGCCGCCGCCGGCGCCGAGCACGTCGCCGTAGGAAAACCCGCCGCAGGCGATCAGTCCCCTGAAACCGCGCAGGTTGCGCCGACCGCCCAACAGGTCGCTCATGTGCACGTCGTGCGGCTCGAAGCCGGCGCGCTCGAGCACAGCGGCCATTTCCACCTGGCTGTTGACGCCCTGTTCGCGCAACACGGCGACCGGCGGCCGCGCGCCGTTGGCAATATAGGGCGCGGCGATGTCCTGCTGCGGATCAAAGGCCAGTTGCCAGCGCAGGCCCGGCGCCGCGCTGTCGAGCGCAGCGGCCTGTTCTTCATCGGCGCATTCCGGATCGTCACGGAGCCGCCGCATCTGCCACGAAGTGCCCGACCACGCGCGCCGCAGCTCGACCCAGGGTTCATCGAGCGATTCTTCGCCAACGGTGAAACGCAACCTCAATTCGACCAGCGCTCGCCCGATAACGCGGCTGCATTCCTGCAGGTTGTGCGCGGCCAGTTCCTGCCATACCTCGTGCAATTGCGCGGTCGAGACCTGCAGCACTACGCCGCACTCTTCGCTGAACAACTGCGCGAGCGCGCTGCCGCGCGCCACATCGAGCGTCACCTCGAAGCCGCAGTGACTGGCGAAGGCCATTTCTGCGAGCGTAACCGCAAGTCCGCCATCGCTCCGGTCGTGGTACGCGTGTACCAGGTCGCGCGCGCGCAGCGCCACCAGCGCCTGCGAGAAGCGCCGCAGCAGATCGGGGTTGTCCATGTCCGCGCTCGCGCCGCCCTGTGCGCCGCACACCTGCGCGAGTGCCGAGGCGCCCAGGCGGTTGCGGCCCTCGCCCAGGTCGATGAGCAACAGCGATGTCGGGCCGGCATCGAGCCGCAGGAGCGGTGTCAGCGTGCGGCGCACATCGCCAACCGGCGCGAATGCCGAGACGATCAACGACAACGGCGCGACGACCGACAGCGAAACGCCATCCTGTTGCCACGCAGTCTTCATCGACAGCGAATCCTTGCCGACCGGAATCG
>JBOHZW010000202.1:0-4710 GCA_050738715.1 Steroidobacteraceae bacterium
GCATCCTGCACCGGGATCTCAAGCCGCCGAATGTCATGCTGCGCCCCAATGGGTCGGTCGTGCTGATCGATTTTGGCCTCGCCAAGGACATGAATGCGATAACGCACAGCACTGCGATCGGCGTGCTGCGTGGTTCGCCGTATTACATGAGTCCGGAGCAGGTGCAGGGCCGCGAGCTCGATGCACGGAGCGATCAATACGCCCTCGGCGTCGTGTTCTTTGAAATGCTGGCGGGGCATAAACCCTACACCGGCATCAGCGCGATGGATCTGATGCAGCAGCACGTGTCCGGCGAACGTCCACCGCTCCCGCCGCAACTGGCGCTCTACGAACCGCTGTTGGCGCGGCTCATGGCGCGGGACCGCGAAGCGCGTTGCCCCGACATGCAGGCGGTGTTGACCGAACTGCACCAGCTGGCGGCGTCACCGCCCGCTGCGCGTGAAGCCGATGCCGCCTGAGCTGCCCAACTCCGAAACGACGCAGCTCGAGCTGACTCGCTTGCGCGAGGAACACGGGTTGCTCGCCGAGCTGCTGCAGGTCGATCGCACGGCGCTCCGGAATTTCATGGCCTATGCCGCGCGCACGCTGACCCGGGTGCGCAGCCTCTTGCAGCAGCGCGCGCGCGATCCGGAGCTGTTTGCGGCCAAGCTGCGCCGCCTTCATTCGCACTATTCATTGTTGCTGCAGCGGGTGAAGGCGCTCTCGATGCCATCGATGGCGCGTCTGTTCGAACAGGCTCTGCAGTCGCTCAACGCAGCCCGATCGGCCGACAAACCAAGCGGCGATGCATTGCTTCCGGCGCTGGTGAACATCGACGAAATTTTCCTGGCGCTGACGACGATCGCTCAACGCAGTGGCGTGCCGCTGGCAGCACGCCGGGCGCCGCGCCGGCGCCACCGCTTGTCCGGTCCCGTGCATGAGTCCCGCACGGCCGTTTCCGGTGGCGGCGCGCCGCAACTGCTTCTGGCGCTGCAGCAGCTTGCCGCGCAGCAGGCTGCCGCGCAGGGCAAGTCGGTGGAGTTGACCGCGATCGGCCTCGAGCAGGTTCCGGAAATCCACGCCGCGGCTTTTTACGACATGCTGAGCCAGATGTTGCGCAACGCAATCGAGCACGGCATCGAGACGCCCGCGCAACGCCGCGCCGCCGGCAAGAATGCACAGGGCGCGCTGCTGGTGGAATTCCAGCTGCGCAATGGTGGTCTGTCGGAACTCGTGTTCCAGGATGATGGCCAGGGACTGAATACGACCCGCATCATCGAAGCGGCCGTGGCGAGCGCATTGATCACCGAAGAGTCGGCGTTGGAGCAGGATCCTCGCAGGGCAACGACGCTGATCTTTCATGCCGGCCTGAGCACCGCCGCGGATCCGAATGGCCGTGGAATCGGCATGCGAATCCTGCGCGACAACATCAAGCGCCTCGACGGACAGATCCAGGTAGCGACCAAGCGCGGCCAGTTCACGCGCATCCGCATCCGCCTGCCGAGCGTCAGCGCGGCTGTAGTCCCCGCCGACGAGTCCGTAGTCCAGAAGGAAGTCGTGCAGGGCTGAACTTGACAGCTTCCTGAGCGGCGGGTGCAATGGCCTTTGAGAAAAGGCCATTCATGCACCTCGTAGACACCACCTTGTTCTTTTCGCCGACCAGCGGCGGCGTACGCCGCTACCTGACGGCCAAGCACCAATGGCTGTTGTCGCACACGCAACATCGGCATTCGATGCTGGTGCCCGGCACGGTGACCGAGCTGCGGCCCGGTGCGATCAGCACGATCGAGGGCTGGAAGGTACCGGGCACGTTCAACTATCGATTGCCGCTCTCGCCGCGCCGTTGGGTGCGCATGCTCGATGCGCTCGAGCCGGACCTGATCGAGGTCGGGGACGTGTTCCACCCGGCCTGGTGTGCGATGCGCAGCGCACGCCGCCGTGACATTCCGTTGCTGGCTTTTTTCCACTCGAATTTTCCGCGCCTTGCCGGCCGCAGGCTGGGCCGTGTCATCGAAGCCGGCCTTGCCGAGTACATGCGCCGCGTCTACGAGCGCGTCGATCTCGTGCTCGCGCCGAGCCGGCAGATGTGCGAATACCTGGCGGGGCTCGGCCTGCACAACACGGCCCTGCAACCGCTGGGCGTCGACACCGACATTTTCTCGCCGGCGCGCCGCACGACGAATCTGCGCCGCACGCTGGGCCTCGACGACGATACGCGGCTGCTGGTGTACGCGGGCCGTTTCTCCACGGAGAAAAATATCGACGTGCTGCACGGCGCGCTGCGCCAGCTTGGGTGTAGTTATCACCTGCTTATGCTGGGCGGCGGCGAGTATGCGCGTCCGGCGCCAAACATCAGTGTGCTGCCCTATCGGCGCGATAGCATCGAACTCGCCGCGATGATTGCCTCCTGCGACGCGCTGGTGCACGCGGGCTGCAGCGAGACGTTTGGATTGGTGATCATCGAGGCGCTGGCCTGTGGCATTCCGGTTGTCGGCGCCAACGCCGGCGCAGTGCCGGAACACGTCGACGAGTCGGTTGGCATGCTGGCTAAGCCCAATGACACGGCCAGCATGGCGGCGGCCATCGCCGCGCTTTATGAACGTGACCTGGCCGCGCTGGGTCGCGCGGCGCGCTCGCGCGCACTGCAGCGCTACACATGGAACCGTGCATTGCACTTGTTGCTCGACCAGTACGCCGCCGTGGCCGGACCCGCGCTGGCATCGCCGGCGCCCGAGGAAGTCGCGCTCGAACTGCAGCTGCCGCGATAGAGCCTACCCGCGAACGCTATAGATGTTGAGAAGCCCGCTGCGGTCGGCGACCGCGAGCTGCGTGCCATCGTTCGACCAGCGCAACAGCGCAACTTCATCCGGGTACATGTCGGCGTCGACAGGTTGTTGGGGCTGCGTCGTGCGCCACAACGTCAAGCGGTGATCGCGCCCGCCAGCCGCCAGCAACGGACCCTTGGGCTGAAAGCCAAGCTGCGCGAGCCGGGCCGTATGCGCGCCCAGTTGCAGCGGCTCGCTGCCTTCGGGCCCGCGCCCGGAAAAATCCCAGACGATGATCACCTCGTCGGCGGCGGTGGCGAGCAGCCGGCTGTTCGCGCTCCAGCTCGTCAGCGCCACTTTCGAGCCATAGCCGCGCATCTGCGACTGCGCGCCGGCGGCGACGTTCCAGAAATGCACTGAACCATCCTGCATGCCGGAGGCCAGCACACGCCCGTCCGGACTCCAGCTCGCGGTGAGGCAAGCGCCTTGCCACGGAAACTCGCGGCTGACGGGCTGGGGCTCGAGACGATGCAGGTTTGCGCCACCGTTGCCGACACTCGCGAGTTCGTTGGTTTTGCCGCGCCAGGCGATCGCCGCGATGACGCCGTTTTGTCGCGGCAACGCGCTGCGCAGGGCGCCGTCGCTGCCGAAAACCCGCAGCTCGCGCCCCGTCGCCACGGCCAGCAGTTTTCCGTTGGAGGACCAGGCGAGCCGCTCGCTCCATGTGCCGGCGCTGTGGATCACGCGCGCCTCGCGCGTGCGCGCATCCCACAAACGCACCTCGCCGTCCTGGCCCGAGCTGGCAAATTGCTGTCCACCTTGTTGCCACGCAACGGCCAACGCGCCGCCGGCATGCACGCCCAACGACTGCGCACTGACGGCCCCTTCGCCGCCGGCAATCCATAGCAGCGCGCCCTCGCCGACCGCGACCAACAGCGTCCGGCCGTCGGGCGACCACGCGGCATCGACGGGAAAATCGCCGAGTTCGACGCGCGCGCGGCGTTCGAGCCTGGCCGCCGGAGCGTTCACGCGAGGCAGGATTCGAAGCCGGCTTCGAGTTCGTTGCGGTCGAGCTTGCGCCCGATGAACACCAGCCGGTTGCCGCGCACCGCATCGCCCCACGGTCGCTCGAGCTGCCCGTCGAAGATCATGTGCACGCCATGGAACACATAGCGGCGCGGCTCGCCGCGGAAATTCAGCACGCCTTTCATGCGCAGGATGTCCTGGCCGCGGCTCTGCAGCAGGTATGACAACCACTCGTTGACCTTGTCCGGATTCAGCTCACGCGCATCGTCGATGCCGATCGAAGTGATCTCGCTCTCATGATGGTGCGAACCATATTCGCACTCGCCTGTCAGTTCCGCGCCCGGCAGGCTGAGCCCGAACTCCGGCGGTGCGTGCTCGCAGAACAGCACCCAGTTTTCCGCCACCGGAACCTGCAACCGGAAATCGGCGTGCGCGCCCAGCTGCAGTCGTTGATGACGGCCGACCGCGAGCGCGCCGTCAGACGCCAACGCCTCGCCGGTCTGCGCAAATGCGGCCGCGGCGGTGGGCACCAGGGCCTCGATGCCTGCCTTACCGGAATCGCCAGCCTGCAGCAGCACGACACCGACTTCGTGCAGATTTCCGCTGGAATGCTCATGGGCACCGCTATGGTCATGGTCATGTCCGTGCTCATGACCGTGCTCATGACTGTGCTCGTGCGCCTCCGCTCCGGTGTGCAACACATGTTCGCCGGCGGCCAGCGCATAGTTACCCGCCCACTCGAACGGCTGCTGCGGCTTGAGGAATGCCGCGTCGACGGCGAGCGCGCGATCAAGATCGAACGCGCCCAGATCGAGCACCTGCGCGAGCGGCAGCTCCGCCCGCTGCGTGCGCACAATGCGCGCCGTGCCGTTTATCGCCCGCAATTCCTGCTCGGTTCGCGCGAGATCAGCCGCGCTGACGAGATCGGTCTTGTTGAGCA
>JBOHZW010000203.1:0-5788 GCA_050738715.1 Steroidobacteraceae bacterium
ATCCTGCATGACCCCATTGACCGCGAGATGGTGCGTTCGATCAATGAAATCGGCCACCTGACCGGCAAGCAGACGATCGCGGAGTTTGCCGAGAACGCCGAGATCATCCAGATGCTGACCAGCATCGGCATCGACTACGCGCAGGGCTACGGCATCTCGCAGCCAACGCGCGTGCTGAAGGCCGTCAACGCATAGGGCCTGTTCACACTTAGGACGTCGATGCGGCCGTGCCCAGAATTGCGCAGGGCAAGGCGCGACGAGCGAAGTGTGCTTATTGCACATGAGGGAGGAGCAACGAGGCCCTGCGCAATTCTGGGCCGGCCCCAGAGGGTTGCGCTCAAAATGCCTTCATACGGCGTTGCTCGGCGCTCACGTGGAATGACCACGCAGCGCACCTCGCGCCTTGTCTGAAGGCATTTTGAGCAGCAACGCATCGACGTTCCACGTGTTAACAGACCCTGGGGCAACAGATGCAAGCAGACAAGGCGGCGGAGCTGTTCAAGGCCGCGGTCCGGCTCGGCGTAATACTGACGCCCAAGTCCGCGGCGCAGTCGTTGCGGCTGCTCGATGAACTGGCGCAGTGGAATCGCGCCTACAACCTCACCGCAATCACCGATGGGGAGGCGATGATCGCCGGCCATCTGCTCGACAGCCTCGCCGCGAGCAGGGACCTGTCGGGTTCGCGTATCGCCGATCTGGGCACCGGCGCGGGTTTCCCCGGGCTGCCGCTCGCGATCGTGCATCCGGATCGGCATTTCACGCTCATCGACGCGACGGCCAAGAAAGTGCGTTTCGTCGCGCACGTGGCGCGTACGCTTTCGCTCGGCAACGTGACCGCGATGCACGCGCGCGCCGAGGAACTTTCGCCGGACAAACCCTTCGACACGATTCTCGCGCGTGCCGTCGGCTCGCTCGCCGGTCTCGGGGCGCTCGCCCGCCCGATCGCCGGTCCCGGCACGCTGTTGCTGGCCTACAAAGGGCAGCGCCCTGATGATGAAATCGCGAGCCTTCCCGCGGACTGGGAACTCGTCAATGTGCGCGACGTGCGGGTGCCTGGGCTCGACGCGGCACGCTGCATCGTGACGCTGAAATTCCGGCCCGGAATGCGGGCCCAGGGCCTACACTTGCGGCCATGAAACGCGTCATCGCGGTGGCCAACCAGAAAGGCGGGGTCGGCAAGACGACCACGGCGGTGAACCTCGCCGCCTCGCTCGCCGCGACGCGCCGCCAGGTGCTGCTGATCGACCTGGATCCGCAGGGCAATGCGACCACGGGATGCGGTGTCGATAAATCGCAGCTCGCGCGTGGCACGCTCGAAGTGCTGCTCGGCGAATGCACCGCGCCGGATGCCATCCTGCGGCTCGATGACATCGGCATGTCGCTGTTGCCCGCGAACCAGGATCTGACCGCCGCCGAGGTGCGGCTGCTCGCGGTGCCGAATGGGCGCGAGACGCGGCTGCGCGAAGCGCTCAAGCCCGTGCGCAGCGGCTACGACCTGGTGCTGATCGATTGTCCGCCGTCGCTGAACATATTGACCGTGAACGCGCTGGTTGCGGCCGACAGCGTGCTGATCCCGATGCAATGCGAGTTCTACGCGCTCGAGGGCCTGTCCGCGCTCGTGAACACGATTGAGCAGATTCGCGCGGCTGCGAACCCACAGCTCGAGATCGAAGGGATCCTGCGCACGATGTACGATCCGCGCAATAACCTCGCTATCGCGGTGGGCGCGCAATTGACGGATCATTTCGGCGACAAGGTTTTTCGCACCGTCGTGCCGCGCAACGTGCGGCTTGCCGAAGCGCCTTCCTTTGGCCGGCCCGCGATCGTGCACGACAAGGATTCCCGCGGCGCGCTCGCCTATCTCGCGCTCGCCGGCGAAATGCTGCGCCGTGAGGACGGCGTGCAGCCCGCGGCGGCCGCAAGCCCGGTGCCCGCGTGAAAAAGCCCACGCTCGGCCGCGGACTCGCCGACCTGCTTGGCCAGGCCCGAGCGTCCTCGCCGGTGGCGCAGGCCGGTAGCGCAGAACCGGCCGGCACCGTGGGCGCGGCGCGCGGCGATGCGCTGGCCAAGTTGCCGGTGGAGTTGCTGCAGCGCGGCCGCTACCAGCCGCGCGCCGACCTGCGCAACGACACGCTCGGTGAACTGGCGGAATCGATTCGCGCGCAGGGCGTGATCCAGCCGATTGTCGTGCGGCCCCTTAGCAGCGGCAGCAGCAGCGGCACCAGCGAGCAGCGCTACGAAATCATCGCCGGCGAACGCCGCTGGCGCGCGGCGCAGCTGGCCGGGCTCACCGAAGTGCCGGCGATCATCCGAACGGTGCCCGACGAGGCCGCGGTCGCGATGGCGCTCATCGAAAACATCCAGCGCGAGGACCTGAACCCGCTTGAGGAAGCCCGCGCCTTCGAGCGCCTGATCGCTGAGTTCGGACTGACGCACCAGCAGGTGGCCGAGGCGGTCGGACGCTCCCGTGCGGCGGTCAGCAACCTGCTGCGCCTGGTCGAGCTCGCGCCGGAGGTTGCCGAATTGCTCGAGCACCGAAAGCTCGACATGGGGCATGCCCGGGCGCTACTTGGGCTCGAAAATCGCCGAAAACAGGTCGAACTGGCGCTATTGGTTGTAAAAAAGAGCCTATCTGTGCGGGAAACAGAGGCCCTCGTCAGGCGCCTCAGCCAGCCCGCCGGCACCGCGGCAGGGGCAAAGGGCGACGGCAACGCCTTGGGATCACGTGACCCCAACGTGCAGCGCCTCGAGGACGAACTGATGGAAAAGCTTGGCGCCAAGGTGCAGATCCAGCACACGGCGAAGGGTGGCGGCAAGCTCGTCGTCGCGTATCACAGCCTCGATGAACTCGACGGCATCCTCGCGCATATCCAGTAGTGTCGACATCGCTTTGATGCGGCGCGTTAAAGCGTTGAAGCGCCGTGTCGTCCTCCCTATAATGCGCCGCCTTTGCGGGGCCTTACGGTCCCCGCCGAATCTGGATAAAACCGCTGACGAATTACGACTTTGCGCTCGCCCGACGCCAGGCGCTGATGCTGGTGGTGGGGCAGGCCGCGATCACGGTACTGGTCGCACTGGTTTGTGCACTGACGAGCGGGTTGCAAGCGGCCATTGCGGCGGGAATTGGCGGCGGCATCGGCGTGGCGGGGAGCCTCGTGCAGGTGCTGAGCGGGTTCCGGCGCGGCACGGCCGGTGACCCGAAGGCGATCGCGCGCGGTTTCTACCGTGGTGAAGGGTTGAAGATCGCGGTGACGGTGATTTTGTTCGTGCTGGCCCTGCGGGGCCGGCATTTTGCGCCGGGCCCAATGCTGGCGGGATACGTGGCGACCTTTGTCGCCTACTGGGTCGCGCTGGCGCGTACGCTGCGCGCAGGTTGAGCCGGAACGGCTCGGCCGGGTCTGCTTAGGGAAAGGTGAACGGACGCGATGGCTGCAGAAGCTGCACAGGGACCGGCAACGGTTACTGACTACATCCAGCACCACCTGAAGAACTGGTCCTGGCAGTTCGGCGACAGCCCGTTCTGGACGCTGAATCTCGACAGCCTGTTCTGGTCGGTGCTGATGGGACTGCTGTTCCTGGTCGCGTTCGCCGTAGCGCTGCGGCTGTCCAAGCGCGACATCGACAAGCCGCCGACCGGGTTCCGGAAATACGCCGAGGGCGTGGTCGGAATGGTCGACGACTCCGTCAAGGACAACCTGCACACGCCCGGCCCGCTGATCGCGCCGCTCGCGATCACGGTCTTCACGATCATCCTCTTCATGAACACCATCGATCTGTTCCCGATTGACTGGTGGTCAACGGTGGTGGCCGAGCGTGGCGTCGGCCTGGAATCCTTCAAGGCGGTCGCGACCACCGACCCGAACATCACCTTCGGCATGTCGATCAGCGTATTCCTGCTGATTCAGTACTTCAGCTTCAAGATGAAGGGTGTCGGCGGCTATGCGAAGGAATTCTTCTTCCATCCCTTCAATCACTGGGCGCTGGCGCCGGTCAATGTCATGCTCAATATCGTCGAGCAGCTGGCCCGGCCCGTTTCGCTTGCGCTGCGGTTGTTCGGCAACATGTTTGCCGGCGAGCTGGTGTTCATCCTCATCGCCGTGCTTGCGCTGAGCAATGGTTGGCCAACCGGCGGCGGCGCTGCGCTTGCCTGGTTCGGGCAGTTCATCGCCGGCACCCTGTGGGGCTTGTTTCACGTCATCATCGTGTTGCTGCAAGCCTTCATCTTCATGATGCTGACCATCGTGTACTTGTCGATGGCGCATGCACACGACGAGCACTAGTAGATTTTCATTTTCTGACATTTGCGTTTCGTTTTAAGGAGTTGACATGGGTAACGTAGCGAGTTTGGCGCAAGTCCAGGGCATGACCGCGGTTGCGGTCGCGATCCTGATCGGCATGGGTGCGTTGGGTACGGCGATCGGCTTCGGCCTGCTGGGTGGCAAGTTCCTCGAGGGCGCCGCGCGCCAGCCGGAACTGGTGCCGATGCTGCAGATCAAGATGTTCATCGTCGCGGGTCTGCTCGATGCCGTCACGATGATCGGCGTGGCCGTCGGCCTGCTGTTCACGTACGCCAGCCCTTTCCTCAAGGGCATCGTCTGAGCACGAGAACCTGAGCACGACTGACACAGCCGCGAGGTACTCCGCGTGAACCTGAATGCAACGATCCTGGCGCAGATGCTGATCTTCGCCATCGTGATCTGGGTGGCGATGAAATTCCTGTGGCCGGAAATCACCGGCACGATCCAGGCGCGTGCGCGCCGCATCGCCGAGGGACTCGCGGCCGCCGAGCGCGGCCAGAAGGATCTCCTCGCCGCTGAAGCGCGCGTCGAGGAACTGGTCAAGGCCGCGCGCGAACGCGCGCTCGCCATGGAAAACCAGGCGCAGTCGCGCGCGAACCAGATCGTCGAGGCGGCGAAGCAGACGGCGCAGTCGGAAGCGGCACGCCTGCTCGAAGCGGCACAGGCGCAAGTTCTGCTCGAGACGCAGAAGGCGCGCGATGCGTTGCGCGGACAAGTCGCTGCGCTGGCCGTCAGCGGTGCCGAGAAGATCATCGGCCGCGAGATCGATGCAAAGTCGCACGCGCAGCTGCTCGACAAGCTCAGCGCCAGCATCTGACGCGCTCACGGAAAGCGAAGCACACGAATGGCTGAACGACTGACCATCGCACGACCCTACGCCAAGGCGGTATTCGCACTCGCGCATTCCGCGAACCGCCTGCCGCAGTGGTCGAAGGCGCTCGGCGTCGCCGCCGCCGTCGTCGCCGATGCGCGCGTCGCGGCATTGCTGGGGAATCCGGCGGTCAGCGCGGAGCAGCTCGTGTCGCTGATCACCGGCGTCGGCGGCGCCGCGTTCGATGACAGTGCGAAGAATTTCATCCGCACGCTTGCAGCCAACAAAAGGCTCGGATATCTCCCCGAGATTGCCGCGCGCTACGAGCAGCTGCGTGCGGACGCCGAACGCAGCGTCGATGTCACGGTGACCTCCGCCGTCGAGCTCAGCGCGGCACAGAAGAAGCATTACACCGAGGCGATGCGCAAGCGCCTCGACCGCGAAGTGCGGCTGCACTGCGCGATCGATCCCAGCCTGATCGGCGGCGCCGTGCTGCGCGCCGATGACCTGGTGATCGACGGCTCGGTGCGCGCCGGACTGGCGCAGCTCGCCACCGCGATGGGCGATTAGCTGCGCCTGGGCGCGGCAGCAACAGGTTTCGTACAGAGGAAAGTTTCATGGCGATCAAAGCATCAGAAATCAGCGACCTGATTCGCGCGCGCATCGAGAATTTCAGCGC
>JBOHZW010000204.1:0-5977 GCA_050738715.1 Steroidobacteraceae bacterium
ATGGAGTCCTGCACCACCGCTGATTCTTTCTTCATCTCGAGCGATTTTTCGAGACTCGCCCGCAGGCCGGTGATCACGATCTCTTCAACGCCCGCGGTTTTTGGGGCGGATGCATCGGCCTGCGATGTAGCAGATTGAGATTGCGCCGGACCGGCCAGGGTCATTCCAACGAGCGCCGCCCACACCAGCAGCGATGCGCTACCGGGCGATCGGGATAGGTAATTGGTCATCGGAAACCCCTCGAAAGCATGTTCGAGCACGGAAAATAAACGAAACGCGAGTGAGTTTCAAGAGTAAGATTTAGAGATTGCTCGTATCAAATATTGACTGTATTAGGCCCGTAGAGGCGAATGTTTACCTAAAATGATCGCTATTGAAATATATGAAAGTTTCGCCTATAACCAATGCCCGTGAATCTGGGGTATGACGCATGATCTCGCGACCGTGGCTGATCTACGCACTGGTGACCCTCGGTTTCTGGGGTGTCTGGGGAGCGTTCACGGGTCTTCCAGCCAACCATGGTTTTCCGGAAACACTGATTTATTGCGTGTGGGCGCTCACGATGATCCTACCCGCGCTGTACGCGCTGCGGCGCGTGGGCTGGCGGCTGCAGCGCGATCCGCGATCACTATTGTATGGGTCGCTGATCGGTCTGTTGGGCGCCGGTGGCCAGATGCTGCTGTTTCACGCAGTGCGCATTGGACCGGCATACCTGATCTTCCCGATCATTTCGTTGTCGCCATTGATCACGATCGTGATGTCGCTTGCAGTGCTGCGCGAGCGCACCGGCAAGCTGGGCGCGCTCGGAATCCTCCTTGCGCTCTGTTCACTGCCACTGTTCGACTACGCTAATGGGCCGGACGCGGGCGGCATGGGCCAGGTCTGGTTCGTGGCAGCGCTTGGTGTGCTCATCGCCTGGGGCGTGCAGGGCTTCTTCATGAAGCTCGCCAACGCGACGATGGATGCCGAGAGCATCTTTTTCTACATGACGATCACGGGACTGATGCTGGTGCCGGTGGCCGTGTCGATGACCGATTTTTCCGTACCAATCAATTGGGGTGCGGATGGGCCGTGGCTGGCCGCCGCTATCCAGATCCTCAATTCCGTGGGTGCATTGTGCCTGGTTTATGCGTTTCGCTATGGCAAGGCGATCGTGGTCTCGCCGCTGACCAATGCGGGTGCGCCGCTGATTACAGCGGTCATATCGATCGCGCTGCTGGGTGCAGTGCCCACTGAATCCAAGCTTGCAGGTATCGCGCTGGCGCTGATCGCGGCAGTCATGCTGGCGATCGAACCTGAACCCGCTGTCGCTACCGGAACCGCGCTGCAATGATCGTACGCCGCGACACCAGCAGCCGGCGTGAGCGCATCGTGGCGCTGCTGCGCGAGCACAACAGCGTGCAGATCCCCGCGCTCGCCGACATGTTCCGCGTGTCGACGCAGACGCTGCGCAAGGACCTGAATTTTCTCGACGCGAAGGGCGTGTGCACGCGCTCCCCCGGCGGCGCGCTGTTGAGGCTCGGTGCGCTGTCGCCGATCGAGGAAGCGGTCGATGTGAAGCGTCGCCGCTTCGCCGATGAAAAAGTGCGTATCGGGCGCGCGGCCGCGGCGCTGATCGGAACGGGAGAGTCGGTACTGCTCGATTCGGGCACGACGACGCTGCAGATTGCCCGCCACCTCAACAGCGCCGACTCGCTCGTCGTCGTCACGAACGACGTTGGCATCATGAACGAACTCGCCGCGCGCGAGTCGGTGCAGCTGGTGTTCCTCGGTGGCACGCTGCGACGCAAGAATCTGTCTTTCTACGGCACGCAGACTGAGCGCGCGCTTGAGGGGCTGCACGTCGACAAGCTGTTCCTGGCCGCCGATGGCTTCCACACGGACAAGGGCATTACGACGCACTTCGAGCCCGAGGCCTTGCTCAATCGGCTGATGTGCCGCGCGGCGAGCGAGATCATCCTGGTCGCCGATTCGTCGAAGTTCGGGCGCATTTGCCTGCACAAGATACTGGAACCAAAAGGCCTCTCGCGGGTGATCACCGACGATGGCATTGCCGCGGAGACGCGCGATGAACTCGCGCGCATCGGCGTCGAGGTCGTCATCGCGTGAAGTCGCTGCTCGACATCATCGCGCGGCACAAGGCTGGGGATCCCCGCGGCATCTACTCGGTGTGCTCGGCGCATCCACTGGTCATCGAAGCGGCGATGCGGCGCGCGCAGCGGCACTCGAGCGCGGTGCTGATCGAGGCGACTTCCAACCAGGTCAACCAGGACGGCGGCTACACCGGCATGCGCGCGGCCGATTTCGCGCGCTTCGTGCGCGAGATCGCCGCGCGTGTCGGCCTGCCACCGGCGCGCGTATTGTTGGGAGGCGATCATCTCGGACCAAACTGCTGGCAGCACTTGGGCGCCGAGGCAGCGATGCAGCGCTCGGAACAGCTGCTCGCAGACTATGTGGCCGCGGGCTTTCGCAAGCTGCACCTGGATTGCTCGATGTCTTGCGTCGGTGATCCCGCGCAGCTTGGCGACGAACTCGTGGCCGAGCGTGCCGCCCGTTTGTGCAAAGTCGCAGAGAACACGTGGCGGAGCGTTGGCGGTGAAGCGCCTGTCTACGTAGTAGGCACCGAAGTGCCGGTGCCCGGCGGGGCGCAGGAATCGCTTGCGGAGCTGCGCCCGACGGCTGCGGCCG
Organism: Steroidobacteraceae bacterium; assembly: GCA_050738715.1. GTDB lineage: Bacteria > Pseudomonadota > Gammaproteobacteria > Steroidobacterales > Steroidobacteraceae > FEN-1191. The sequence continues at coordinate 2,689 of JBOHZW010000204.1, forward strand.
CTGCCGTGGCGACGATCGCGGCGCATTCGAAAGCGTTTGCCGCTGCCGGGCTCGGTGCGGCATGGCCGCGGGTTGTGGCGCTGGTCGTGCAACCCGGAGTCGAGTTCGATCACCACCACGTCATTGACTTTGTGCCTGAACGCGCGACGGCGTTGAGCGCCGTGATCGCCGCGCAATCGTCGATGGTCTACGAGGCGCATTCGACCGACTACCAGACTGCCGCCAATCTGGGCTCACTGGTGCGCGCACATTTTGCAATCCTGAAAGTGGGCCCGGCCCTCACATTCGCGTTGCGCGAAGTGTTGTGGGCGCTGGCGCAAATCGAAGCGGAATGGTTGCCGGCCGCGCAGCGCTCCGGCTTGCGCGAGATCGTGCTGGCGGCGATGCGCGATGATCCGCGCCATTGGCAGAAGTACTACCACTCCACCGGCGCGCAACTGCTGCTGGATCAGCAATACAGTCTCAGTGACCGGCTGCGTTACTACTGGCCTGTTGCAGCCGTTGATCGCGCCGTTGCGAAATTGCTGGATGGCCTTGGGTTGAATCCGCCGCCGCTGACGCTGCTCAGCCAGTACCTGCCGCAGGCGTTCACTGCGGTGCGCGCTGGCAAACTGACGGTCAACGCGCGCGAGCTGGTGCTGCACCACATTGACCTGGTATTGCAGCAATACGCCGCCGCGTGCGGCGGCGGGCGGGAATGAAACGATGACGTACCTGGAGATGGACGAATCCGAACTGCAGCGCGCGGGCGCCCTGCACACCGCGCGCGAAATCCAGCAACAGCCGGAATGCTGGATCCACACCGCGACGATGCTGCGGGAGCGACGCACCGCCGTCAGCACATTCCTGGCGCCGTTGCTGGCGAATCCCGAGCTGCGCGTGATCCTCACCGGCGCCGGCAGCTCGGCATTCATAGGCGAATCGCTGGCGCCGATTCTGATGCAGCAACTGGGCCGACGCGTCGAGGCCGTCGCCACCACCGATCTGCTGTCCGGTCCGCGTTTGTTCCTCCAGCCGGGAGTGCCGACATTGCTCGTTTCGTTCGGCCGTTCCGGCAGCAGCCCGGAAAGTGTCGCCGCCGTTGAATTGGCGGAGCAGCTGTTGGCGGACTGCCATCAGCTCGTGTTCACCTGCAACTCACATGGCACTTTGTACCTGCGATGCCACGAACGGCCGCGGAGCCTGGCAGTGCTGCTGCCGCCGGAAACGCATGACGTGGGTTTTGCGATGACCTCGAGCTTTACCTCGATGATGCTCGCCGCGTGGCTGGTGTTCAGCGGGCTGCAGGCGCCGCCGCCGGGCGTTGACGGCATGGCCGCAGCGGCGCGGACGCTGCTGGCCACGCACAATGCGGCATTGCGTCGGCTTGCGGCTGAAAAATTCTCGCGCGTCGTGTTCCTGGGCAGCAACAATCTCAAGGCATTGGCCCGCGAGGCGGCCCTGAAGCTGCTTGAACTCACCGACGGCGCCGTCGTGGCAGTCCACGATTCACCGCTTGGCTTTCGACATGGGCCCAAGACAATCATCAACGGCGATACACTGCTGTTCGTGCTGCTCTCCAACGATCCCTATGCGCGCTCCTACGACCTCGATTTGTTGCGCGAGCTGCGCGCCGACGCGCGGGCCGGACGTGTTGTGGCGCTGAGCGCACGGGCAGGGGACGCCGCCATGGACGGCGATCACCTGTTCGTCCCGCAACTGGCGGATGCGGATGATGGCGTACTGGCATTCGCCTATGCGCTGTGCGCGCAGCTGTATGCGTTTCACCGCGCCCTGGCAGTGGGGAATACGCCCGATCAACCCAGCGCCTCGGGCACTGTGAGCCGTGTCGTGAGCGGCGTGCGGATCCACGCCTTGCCCTCCGCGAGCTGTTGATGTTCCTGGGAGTCGACGGTGGCGGCACCAAAACCGCGCTTGCGCTGATCGACCGCGACGGCAACATCCGGGCCACACACGCTGCGCCCGCCACCTATCATTTTGCCAGCGGACTCGAGGCGACGGGCGCCGTGCTGGCCGCGGCAGTTGCAGCAGTGCTGGAGAGCGCCGGCGCTGTTGCGGCCGATCTCGAGTTTGCGTACTTCGGACTGCCAGCGTATGGCGAGGACTCGACGGTAGGCGACGCGCTTGATCGCCTGCCTGCCACCTGCCTTCCCGGCACACCCTATCGCTGCGGCAATGACATGGTCTGCGGTTGGGCCGGTTCGTTGATGTGCCGCGACGGCATCAGCGTCGTCGCTGGTACCGGCTCGATCTGTTACGGCGAGCGCGGCGGCCGCAATACACGCTGCGGCGGCTGGGGCGAGCTGTTCAGCGATGAGGGCTCCGCCTACTGGATCGCAATTCGAGGCTTGAACCTGTTTTCGCGCATGAGCGATGGGCGCGCGCCGCGCGGCCCGTTGCTGGCGCTGATGAAATCCTCGCTGGCGCTGGCGGCGGATCTCGATCTGTGCGGGCACATCTACACGCGCCTCGCGAGCGATCGCACACGCATCGCGCAGCTTGCGCGGCTGGTGCATGAGGCAGCGATTGCGGGCGATACGCAGGCTGTCGCCATATACGACGCGGCCGCAGCGGAACTCGCGGGTCTGGTGGAGGCCACGCGCCGCCAGCTCGGATTCGGTTCGGCCGAAACGGTGCCCGTGTCCTACTCGGGGGGTGTGTTTGATAACGCCGGCGAATTGCTGTTGCGTTCTTTCGGTGGCGCATTGCGTGCGCACCACGCGCACTACCAACTGGAGACTCCAGCGCTCCCGCCGGTGTTGGGCGCGGCGTTGTACGCGGCGCGTTGCAGTGGAAAACCGCTCGGTGCTGCCGCGATCCAGCGGCTGCGTGCGCAGGGCGCCGTTGCTGCGGCCGGTGCCAGCCAATGAAATGGGCGATGCTTGTCCGTTGCGGTGTGCTGCTGCCGTTCCTGGCCTGCGGTCCACTTGTGGCACAGCAGTCGAGCGGCGGAGGACCGGAGGACGTGCCGCCCGACAATCGTTTCGACACGGCGCGCATGGACTCCTCGCTGGTCGTGCCGCGCACCGCCGTATCGCGCTTTCGCTACGCGGTCATCGACGCGCACAGCCACGATGTGTACACCAGCACGCCCGAACAGCTTGCGGCTTGGGTCCGATTGCAGTCCGCGGTCGGCGTCGATCAGACCTGCATCTTCACCGGCAAATCGGGCGAAGACTTCAAGGCCGCGGTCGAGCGCTACGCGCATGCGTATCCTGACCGCTTCCTGATGTTTGCCGGCATTTCATCCGCAGGCATCGACACGCCTGGCTATGGCGAACTGCTGCGC
>JBOHZW010000205.1:0-6545 GCA_050738715.1 Steroidobacteraceae bacterium
ATTCTGGACCTGCACGGCCGGATCCAAGCCCCCGGGCATTGCGCGCGCGAAAGGCCTGCACATCTGGGACACCGCCGGCAAGCGCTACATCGATGTGACCTCCGGCCCGATTGCCGTCAACATCGGCCACGGAAACGAGCGCGTGCTGGCGGCGATGCGCGAGCAGGCGGAGCAGTTCTGCTTTGCTTATCCCAGCAATTTCGAGAGCGAGCGCAGCACTGAACTGAGCCGGCGGCTGGCGAGCCTGGCCGGTCCGGGCCTCGACTGCGCGTTCTACGTCTCGAGCGGCTCGGAAGCGGTGGAAAAATGCCTGCAGTTCGCGCGCCGCGCGGCGATGGCGCGTGGACAGCCGAAGCGCTACAAGGTCATCAGCCGCAATCCTTCGTATCACGGCAGCACGCGCGCAACGATGGCGTTGTCGGCCGATCCGGGCTATGCACCCTACCTCGAGGGTTTCCCGCCCGGCATACACGTTCCGGCTCCCTCGAGCTATCGGCCGCCGGCGGGCACGAGCGCGCACGAGCATGCGATGCAATGCGCTGAAGCGCTGCGCGCGCGCATCATCGAGTGCGAACCGGAAACGGTGCTCGCCTTCATCATGGAGCCGGTCATGGGCTTCTGCGGCGGCGCCGACAGCGCGCCACACGAGTACTACAGCCGTGTGCGCGAGATCTGCGATGAGTTTGGCCTGCTGCTCATCTACGATGAAATCGTCAGCGGCGCGGGCCGCACCGGCACTTTTCTCGCATGCGACCGTTGGCCCGGGGCGCGGCCGGACCTGGCAATACTGGCGAAGGGCCTGGGCGGCGGTTACACCGCGCTCTCGGCATTCCTCGCACCGGCGCGGCTCGTCGATGAGGTCGCCGCAACCGGCGGCTTCCATGTCGGACATACGCACAAGGCGCATCCGCTGGCCTGCGCCGTGGGGCTTGCCGTGCTCGACGTTACGATCGAGGAACGGCTGATCGAAAACGCCGCGACGATCGGTGAATACCTGCGCGACAAGCTGCGTGGCATGCAGCAGGACAATTCACTCGTTGGCGATGTGCGCGGCCTGGGTCTGCTCAACGCTGTCGAGATCGTCGCCGACCGCGACAGTGCGCGCATGCTGCCACGCGAACTCGATGTAATCGGGCGCGTTCAGGCGCTGGCGCGCGAGCAAGGGCTGTTGATCTACGGCCGGCGCACGCACGCCGGGCAATTTGGCGACTGGATCATGGTCTCGCCGCCGCTGATCGCCACCCGCGCCGACATCGACGAGATTGTCGATGGTCTCCAACGTTGCCTTGCACTTTACCGTACAGAAATTGCGTCCAGGAGCTAGCATGCACATCGTGTCAGCCGTATCCGGAGTAGTGCCATCATGACCCATGTAATCCTGAAAACGCTGAGGCGGGCGCTGCGCTTCACCGCTGGCGTACTGGCTATCTGCATCGTGCAGGCGACCGTCGTGGTTGCCGATCCTGCGCGCGCCGTGGTGCTGAAGGCTGCGCGCCTCTTCGACGCAGTATCCGGCACGCTGGCCGAACCCGGCATGATCGTCGTGATGGGCAACAAGATCCAGGCGGTCGGCAGTGGCGCGACCGTGCCGGCAAATGCCGAGGTCATCGATCTGGGCGACGCCACACTCCTGCCCGGATTCATCGACGCGCACGTACACCTGTCGGACCAGTCGAGCGAGAATTGGTACAAGGATTGGTATAACGACAAAATGCGCTTTCCGGCGGAAAAAGCGCTGTATGGCGCGCACTACGCGAAGATCACGCTCGAAGCGGGCATCACGACCGTGCGTGACGTGGGTTCTGCCGATCACATCTCGCTGGGCCTGCGCAACGCGATCAATGCTGGGGTGATTCCCGGGCCCAGGATGCTCATCGCGAACTACGGCATCGGTGCGACCGGTGGTCACGCCGACCAGGATCCGATTCCGCCGGAGACCGTGGCGCCGTCGGGACTTCTGCAGGGCGTCTGCAATGGGCCAGAAGCTTGCCGGGCCGCGGTGCGAGAGCAGCTAAAGTATGGAGCGGACGTCATCAAGTTCATGCCCTCGGGCGGCGTGCTCTCGCTTTCTGACTCCGTCGATGAGCCCGAGCTGACGCAAGATGAAATGAACGCGATCGTGTCCGAGGCGCACATGTGGAAGCGCAAGGTTGCGGCCCACTGCCATGGCGATCGGGCAGCAAAGATGGCGATATTGGCCGGCGTCGATTCAATCGAGCACGGCACCTTTCTGAAGGAAGACACGCTGATCGAAATGAAGAAGAAGCACGTATTCCTCGTGGCGACGCTGTCGGCACAGGAATCCGTCGGAGCGAAGGCCGACTCATATCCACCTGCGATCGCTGCCAAGGCGCGCGCTGCAGCCGCACAAGTGCAGACCATGTTCAAGAACGCGATGCGTATTGGCGTGCCGCTGGCCATGGGCACGGACGCCGCTGTAGACCCGCACGGGCGCAACGCCCACGAGTTCGAGTTGATGGTCCGCTACGGAATGCCACCGGCCCAGGCGCTGCTCGCGGGCACGGCAGGCGGCGCCGAGCTTCTGGGCCTGGCAGACCGGCTGGGATCGCTACAGGCCGACAAGCTGGCAGACATCGTGGCCGTGGCAGGGAATCCGATATCGGACATCGGGGCGGTCATGCACCCTGTGCTCGTCATGAAAGACGGGGTTATCTACGAGCGGCCTGAACGTTAACACCAGCCGCAGCTAGCGCCGCTGCTCGAACACCTTGCGCGCCGCGGCGATCTGATCGAGCGTCGCCTGTCGCTCCACTGTGGTGTTGAAATCCGGATGCACGCGCGCGGCATCGGCCAGCCGGTCGGTCCACGCGATGAAGTAGTCGGCATCGGCGCCGCAATGCACCGCGGCGCCCGGGCTGCTGAAGAACACCGGGTTCGTCGACGCATACGGATAGATATCGAACACGTCGGGGCTCGCCTGCTCGTTCCAGGCGCGCAGCAGCACCCAGCCCGGCGCTGGAACCTTGATTTGCTCATCGACGTCGGCGCTGCGGCGGTCGCCATGCAGCGGAATCTCCAATAACACCTTGCCCTGCGACATCAGCTGCAGGTGATCCATCGGCACGATCGAGCGCATGAAGCCCTTCACGTGCACGCTTGCGCCCCCCGCCGCCAGTGAAATATCGGACCCGGGCGATTTGCCGTCGACGGTCAAACCCAGCAGCGCGCTGTTCGTCGCCAGGCTTTGTCCCGCTTTCAAGGCGTGCAGCCAGCGATCGAGCCGGGCGTGCCGGTCGGCCGGTGTCGTGCCACGCGGCGCGTCGCCGTCGTCGACGAAAACGCGCGCGAGGCCGACGGGTCCGCGCATCGAGGCGTAATTCGCCATCGCATCAGTGCCGCCGGCCGCCGACGGGCGGAATCCGCAATTGAGCAGCCGATGCCAGACGGTGGCGCTGGCCTGGTGATCGCTGAATCCCACGACTTCGTAGTAATCAACCTTGCCGAGCGCGACATCGACCGGCAGCTCGCTCGTCAAGGATTCATCGTGCTGCGGATCAGGCGGCGGAGCATCGAAGGGATGCACATAGCCGACCAGCGCGGATTGCGCGTGTGCCAGGTCCGCGATCGCCGCATTGGTCGGATAGAGGCTGGCCGCGGCGGTGTTGGTGTAGGCTGCGAAACCCGGCAGCAGGAAATGATCGTTGAGTCCGAGCAGCCCGAGGTGTCCCCAGTAGCTGGTGTGGTATTCCTGGCCGTGCGACAGCAGCACCGAGCTCGTCGTTGCGGGATCTGGCTCCGGCGAGAAATAGCCGATGTCGGGAATGCGTTGTTCCTTGTTGACGACGAGATCGAACACGACGTCCAGATCTTCGGCCGTGGCCTGCGCCACCAGGCGCTGCGGATTGTCGCGATACGTGCCGGCGTAGTTCATGTGCACGTGCACGTCGGCGCTGTGCCAGTTGTCGCGCCAGCCGGCCGGCAGCGCGAGCGGTTGCAGCGAAACCTGCAGTGGCGTCGCCGCACCTGCCTTGATTGTCACCTCTGTGTGCGCAACGGCCGTCACCAGTCCGCGCCAGACGGTGATCTTCGCGGGTCCGGTTGGCAGCGTCAGTGTCGAGTGCCCGGCGCTGTGGAAGTAATGCGTCTCGAAGGCCTGTACGCTGCGATCGAAGCCGTCGTCGGCGCGCATCCACGCATCGTCGGGTGCGTAAGCGCGTCCATCCGAAGCGATGACGGAGACGCGCGCCGCGAGCTCACCTTCGGCACTGCCCTTACCCAAGCCGGGGCCGGTGATGCGCAGCTGCAATTCGCCCATCGGATGCAGGTACTGGCGCTTGCGAACCAGCACGGTCTGCGATCGCGCGCCGGGCACTTCGACGACATGGATCTGCTCATCGCCGGTCTCGTTGCTCAAATACGCGATGCGCGTCGCATCGAGCGACCAGCGCGCGCCTGTGGCCTCGGCGTCGCCATAGGTCAACGCGAGCGGATCGCCATTGCCGGCCGCGGTCGTCAACCAGATCTGGTGTGAGTTGCGCCCGGCGTAGGATGCCCACGCGACGCGCTTGCCGTCGCTCGACCAGTCGGGGCGCGCGCGCCAGGTGGTTTCCTCGGCGCGCACCAGGTGCGGTTCGGCGTTGCGCTCGAGGCCGCGTCGCCAGATTCCGCCGGTGCCATAAATCGATTCGGGATTGCTGACGTAGATCAGCTCCTTGCCATCAGGTGACCAGCTCGGCGAGATTTCGTGATCGAAGGCGCTGTAGTAATAGCGCACGACCTTGCTGCGCCGCTCGGGCCACACGGCGCCGCCCTCGAGATGGTTGCCGTTCAACGTGCCGACGAAGACGTGGAAATGCCCGGTGCCCGCGGTCGACACCCACGCGATGCGCGTGCCATCAGGCGAGAAGCGCGGTTCCGTATTGACGGCCCCGCCACTGGTGATTGGCGTCACGGCGCCGCTTCGCAAGTCGAGCAGTTGCAGTTCCATCGCGTCGTTTAGGTAGCGCGTGAACACGACGCGCGTGCCGTCACGAGAGACGTCCGGTTGGTAGTCGTAACCGCCGCTGCCCGTCAGCTGCACCGCGGTGTCTGAGTCGAGGGACTGCTTCCACAAGCTGCCCTGCATCGAATACACCAGCGAGCGTCCATCCGGCATGAAGGCCAGGCTCCCCGGGCTGCTGGTCACCTGCGGCAGGTACATCTCGCGGTAGTAATAGTGATGCGGCACCTGGATCTGGCTCAATACGGCGTGTCGATCGGCCAAGGCCGCGGCGCACAGCATCAGTCCACCCAGCAGCGCAGCAGCACCCGACCGCATCGGCCGCATCACTTCACCTCGACGAGCGTTTCGCGGATCGAGCGGTGCAGGATGTCGAGCCCTTCGTCGAGGACCGGCGCCTCGATCATCAGCGGCGGAATGACGCGCAGGCCGCTCGCGCCGCATTCGAGCAGCAGCAGTCCGTTCTCGAAGGCGCGCGTCACCAGGCGCGTCGCGAATTCCTTGGCGGGCGCCTTGCTGGCGCGGTCCTTGACGAACTCGACGCCAATCATCAGACCGCGCCCGCGCACGTCACCGATGACGGGGAATTCCTGCGCGAATTTCTGCAGCCGCTCCGTCGCGCGCTGTCCCATGATGCGCGCGTTCTCGGTAAAAGCGCCGCTGACCAGCTTGAGCGTTGCCAGTGCGGCTGCGCAGCACACAGGATTGCCGCCGAAGGTGTTCGCGTGTGACCCCGGCGGCCATTTCTCCATGAGCCTGCGCGCGCCGACCATCATCCCGATCGGCAATCCCGAGCCCAGTCCCTTCGCCAGCGTGATGATGTCGGGTCGCACGCCCTCGTGCTGCCACGCGAACATCTTGCCGGTGCGGCCGATGCCGGATTGCACCTCGTCGAATATCAGGCAGATGCCGTGCTTGTCGCACAGCGCACGCAATCCGGCCAGGAATCCTGGCGGTGGCACGAGGTAGCCGCCCTCTCCCTGGATCGGTTCGATCAGGATTGCCGCGACTTCCGTAGCAGGCAGATTGCGTTCGAACAGCATCTCGATGTAGGCCAGTACCGCGCGGCCCTGGTCGTCGCCGGCGAACAGCGGTCGATAGGGATTCGGATACGGCACATGCACGACGCCGGGCATCGCCGGGAAATAGCCGCGCTGTTGCGTGTACTTCGACGCGGTGAAGGCCAGTGAGCCCATCGTGCGGCCGTGGAATCCGCCGAGGAAGCCGATGTAGCGCCCTCGGCCCGTCACCTGCCGCGCAAGCTTCAGCGCCGCCTCGACCGCCTCGGTGCCGGAGTTGGCGAAGAAACTCATTGCCGGACCGCTCACCGGGTCGAGCGCCGCCATCATCTCGGCCAGATCGACGACACCCTCGTGCCAGTAGTCGCATGAGATGTGCAGGAACTGTTCCGCCGCCGCCTTTATCGCCGCGACGACGTCCGGGTGGCTGTGCCCGGTCGAGCACACGGCGATGCCGGAGGCGAAATCAACGAATCGATTGCCGTCGACATCCCACACTTCCGCGCCCTTGCCGCGCGCCATGGCAAATGGATAGTCGCGAACATAGCTCGGCGACACGACGACAC
>JBOHZW010000206.1:0-9008 GCA_050738715.1 Steroidobacteraceae bacterium
GGTTTCGCCTGCAACGAATGCCGGGCCAGGTAGTCACGTTCGCGACCGGCACCGCATCGGGCCTGGCCAACGGCGGCTTCGGCATGGGCGGGCCGCCGGTGATCCTGTTCTTCTTCAGCTCGCCCGCCGGTGTCGCGGCCGGACGCGCCTCGCTCATTGCGTACTTCATGATGACCGACATCGTCGGATTGTGTTGGCAGGGCGTGAACGGCTTGATCAACCTGGCATCGGTACAGCGCGCCGCCGTGTTCCTGCCACTGTTGGCCGCAGGCGTCTGGCTGGGGAATCACCGCTTCAAGCAGGCCGAACCGGCCTCCGCACACAAATGGATTTTGCGGCTGCTGATGCTGCTCGCAGTGCTGACCGGCGCACGCGCACTCGCGCAGCTACGCTAGCGCCGACTTTGAAGCGAGTGCCGGTCGGCGCGACGGCGCTCACGGCGCCGCGGCCGCACCGAAGCGCCGCCGGATGAAGTATCCGACCAGCATCACAAAAGCGCTCATGACGCCGAACAGCAGCGGCAGGCGCTGGTCCTCAATGAACGCCATGGCCGCGACGATCGCGAACATCGTGACGATCGCCACGATCGTCAGCGTCGGGAAGGCCCACATGCGCACGCGCAACCGTTCCGGCGCATCGCGTTCGAGGCTCCTGCGCATGCGCAGTTCTGCGAACGCGATCAGCAGGTACACGAAGATTGCGACGGTGCCGTACGAATCCACCAGGAAGGCGAACACGTGCTCCGGCGAAATGTAGTTCATGATGACCGCGGCGTAGCCGAAGGCCGTGCTCACCAGGATCGCCTGCACCGGCACGCCGCGCTGGTTGAGCCGCGCCACCCCGCGCGGCGCGTCGCCGCGTCGCGCCAGCGCCATGATCATGCGCGATGAGGCGAACAGCCCGCTGTTGAGCGCCGACAGCACCGCCGTCAGGATCACGGCGTTCATGATCTGCGCCGCGGCCGGCACGCGCAGCGTTTCCAGCGCAGAGACGTAGGGTTGCACGATGCCCGGTGAGGTCCACGGCACCAGCGTCACGACCACGAGAATCGAGCCGACATAGAACACGAGCACGCGTGACACGACCGATTGCGTGGCCTTTGCCACCGCTCGCTCGGGTTCCGCCGATTCCGCCGCCGCCACCGTGACGATTTCGGAACCGAAGTAAAAGCCGGTTGCGGCCACCGCGCCGGTCAGCACAGGTATGAAGCCTTTCGGCATGAAGCCGCCGTTTGCGGTCAGGTTTGCAAAGCCGCCCGGCAGCCCATGCCAGAAGCCAAGAGCGACGATGACGCCGATGCCGAGGAACAACGTGATGGCGAATACCTTGATGGAGGCGAACCAGTATTCGGTCTCGCCCCAGGAGCGCACCGACAGCAGGTTCAGCAGCGTGAAGACCGTCATGAGCCCCAGCGTGAATTCCCACGGCGGTACGCCGGGAAACCACCGCGTCAGCAGCTTTGCCCCCGCGACGGCTTCGAGCGCGACGACGATGATCCAGAAATACCAGTACATCCACCCAGTCATGAAACCCGCGAGTTCACCGAGCGCCAGCCGGTTGTATTCGTAAAAGCCGCCGACCGCCGGATACGCCGAGGCCATCTCGCCGAGCATTCGCATCACCAGCACGACCAGCGCGCCGGTCAATGCGAACGACAGCACCGCCGCCGGGCCCGTCGCCTGGATGACGACACCGCTGCCGACGAACAGTCCCGCGCCGATGACGCCGCCGAGCGCGATCATGCGCATATGCCGTGTCTTGAGCGTCTTGCGCAGTCCGGTGGAACCCGCCTCATTGTCTGGAGGTGCTGGAATCATGAGTGACCTCTTAAAGGATCATCAACCAATGTGCAGCGTGACGAAGCGGTTGATCGCGGCGCCGCCCGTGACCAGCCAGAGGAACAGGATGAACGTCAGTAGCAACGGCCGTCCGCCGGTACGCCGCAGTGTATCGAAGTGCGTCGACAATCCCAGCGCGGCCATCGCCGCCGCCAGCAGCCAGTTATCGAGCCGCAAGACGAGCCCGACAATCGGATGCGGAACGACATCCAGTGAATTGAACAGCACGGCGCCGATGAACAGTATCGCGAAGGTCGGCAACGTGACCGGACACTCGAACTCCTCGATCGCACCGCCCTTCGCGTTCAGGCGGCGGGCGCGCGCCCGGATGTAGGCCGCGAGTATCGGCAGGAATGGCGCGAGCATCATGACGCGCACCATCTTGGCGATGACCGCCGTGCCCGCGAGCTCATCGGCGCCGATCTGCCGACCCGCGGCGACCACTTGCGCGACTTCGTGCACCGTCGATCCCAGGTAGATTCCAAATGAGGAAAGCCCGCCGGGGATGACGAGCCACAAGTGGTTCAAGTCGTACAGGAACGGGTACAGGAACATCGAGATTGTGCCGAAGATGACCACGCCGGTGACGGCGACGCTCGCCTGCTCGGGCTTGCCACGCACCAATGGCTGCACTGCAAGCACCGCCGCCGCGCCGCAAATCGCGCTGCCTGCACCGACCAGCATCGCGACGGTACGGTCCAGCTTGAGCAGCCGCGTGCCGACCTGGAGGCTCAACACGAACGTGGAAGCGAGCACGAGCGAATCGATGAGCACGCCCTGCCAGCCGACGTGGCCGACGTCCTGGAGCGTGAGCCGGAATCCATACAGCACAACGCCCCAACGCAGCAGCATCGTGCGCGCAATACCCACGCCGGTGTCAGCCCACGGCTTCATCGCTGGGTAAAGCGTGTTGCCAACCAGCATGCCGATGATGATCGCTATCGTCAGCGGACTGATGCCGTGCGATTGCAGCAGCGGCCATCCGGCCAGCAATACGGCAATCAGTCCGAGCGCCGTGCTGAGCAGCACGCCCGGCATCACGGTCGCTGGCGGCACTGACCTATCCATGCCGAAGCGCTGCATTGACGTGGCGGACGATCGCGAGTTCCTCGTCTGCGTCGATGACCCAGATGGGAAGTGAGGCTCCGACCGCGGCAATCGACTGCTCGCCGCACCGATTGCGTTCTGTGTCGATTTCCAGCCCAAGCCATGACAGCTGCTCGACGATGCGAGCGCGCACCAACGCGCTGCCAACGCCGATGCCGCCGGTGAAGGCGACCGCATCCAGGCCGCCGAGTGCGACGACGAGCGAGGCCGCATGACGGGCCGCCCAGTAGCAGAAGTGTTCGATCGCGCGACGGGAGCTGGCGTCGTCCACACGCTCCAGTTCACGCATGTCGGAACTGCGGCCAGAAAGAGCGAGCAATCCGCAGCGTCGATACAACAGTTCCTCGAGCGCCGCGACCGACATGCCCCGATCGCGCTGGAGCGCAAGCAGCAGACCGGGATCGATCGAGCCGCAGCGCGTGCCCATCACGAGGCCATCGAGCGTGGAATAGCCCATCGTCGTCGCAACGCTGCGCCCGTCGCGCACTGCTGCGATACTGCAGCCGTTACCGAGGTGAAAGATCAGCAATCGCGCCGGCGGTTTTCCGCCGCACTTCTCGGAAATCGCTGCCGTGACATGCTCAAAGTTCAGCCCGTGGAATCCGAAGCGCCGGTAACCGGCGTCATGAAATTCATCCGGCAGCGCAAAGCGGCTCGCAGTATCCGGCATCGCGGCATGGAAAGCCGTATCGAAGCAAGCCACCTGCTTAAGTGCTGGCGCGGCGCTGCGCATCGCATCGATTGCATCAAGACCGTAGCGGTTGTGGAGCGGAGCGAGCGCGCGCAATGCGTTCAATTCGTCAAGGTGCCCGGCATCAACGATCATCGGCGCCACGAAGCGCGCTCCACCATGCACGATGCGATGGCCGCAGGCTTCGATGGTTTCGATCGCGATGCCGCGCTCAGCAAGAGCGGACAGGACCACGCTCAGCGCAGCCGCATGATCGGTCGATGCGGGCAGGTCGCGCTCCGCAGCGCCGTCGAGCAGGAAACGCGGCCGTGCACCGATGCCTTCGACCTGTCCGAAGGACAGGCGCGACACGTTGTCGAATAGCGCGAATTTCAGCGACGATGAACCCGCGTTGAGGACCAGCACACGACGGCCGGCCGCGTCGCTCATGCCGGGCTTTGGGGCCGCATGTCCTTGCGCTGGATACCGGCGACAACGACCGGCTTTTTCATCGCGTCGCGCCGGAAGGGTTCGCCGAGTTCCTGGTTGAGCAGCACTTCGATGAAGGTCGTGACGCCCTGCGCCTGTTGCGCGCAGGCCGTACGCAGGACGTCGGTAAGCTCGGCGGCGGAACGTACCGTGATGCCGCGATGGCCGCAGCCCTCCGCGATGCTGGCGTAGCTGACGCCGGGATCGAGCTCCGTGCCGACGAAATTGTTGTCGTACCAGAGGATGGAATTGCGCTTCTCCGCGCCCCATTGGTAATTACGGAAGATCACCATCGTGATCGCCGGCCATGGGTCGCGCCCGATTGAAGTCATCTCGTTCATCGAAATGCCGAACGCACCGTCGCCCGCAAATCCCACCACCGGCGTATCGGGATTGCCGATTTTCGCGCCGATGATCGATGGAAAGCCGTAGCCGCAGGGTCCGAACAGGCCGGGCGCCAGGTACTTCCGTCCCTGCTCGAACATCGGGTAGGCATTGCCGATCGCGCAGTTGTTGCCGATGTCGCTCGAGATGATCGCATCCCTGGGCAAGCCGGCGACGATCGCGCGCCAGGCCATGCGCGGCGAGAGCGCCGTCGGCTCGCGCTCGCGGCAATCGGCGTTCCAGCTCGTGCCCGGATCATCCTCCTCATCATTCATCCTGCCGAGCTCGGCCGCCCACGCTTTCTTCTTGTCGGCAACCAGTTCGCGCCGCGCCGCGCGTCCGTCATCGCCGGCCTGTGGCGCGAGTTTCGCCAGCAGCTGTGCGGCGACCTGCTGCGCATCCCCGCAGATGGCGACGGCAACCGGTTTCGTCAGGCCAATGCGATCAGCATTGATGTCGACCTGGATGATAGCGGCGGACTTCGGCCAGTAGTCGAGCCCATAGCACGGCAACGTCGAGAATGGATTGAGCCGCGTGCCGAGCGCGAGTACCACATCCGCTTTCGCGATGAGCTCCATCGCCGCGCGCGAACCGTTGTAGCCGAGCGGGCCGACGCTCAGGCCGTGACTACCGGGGAATGAATCGTTGTGCTGGTAGTTATTGCACACGGGCGCATCGAGCCGCTCGGCCAGCGCCGCGCATTCGGCCGTCGCGTTCCCGAGCACCACGCCGGCGCCCGACAGGATCACCGGGAATTTCGCCGACGAGAGCAGGCGCGCGGCTTCGGCAATTGCCCGCGCGCCGCCCGCCGGCCGCTCGAACTCGATCGCAGCGGGGAGCGGTACGTCGATCACCTGCGTCCAGTAATCGCGCGGAATATTGATCTGCGCCGGCGCCGACAGTCGCTTCGCCTTGCAGATGACGCGGTTCAGCACCTCCGGAATGCGGCTCGGATCGCGCACCTCTTCCTGGTAGCCGACCATGTCGCGAAACACGGCCATCTGCTCGACTTCCTGGAATCCACCCTGCCCGATGGTGCGGTTCGCAGCCTGCGGCGTCACCAGCAGCATCGGCGTGTGATTCCAGTAGGCGGTCTTGATCGCGGTGACGAAGCCGGTGATGCCGGGCCCGTTCTGGGCAATCGCCATCGCGATCCTGCCGGTCGAGCGCGTATAGCCGTCGCAGATCAGGCCGCCGTTGGTTTCGTGCGCGACATCCCAGAACGCGATGCCGGCTTTCCCAAACAGGTCGGAGATGGGCATGAATGCCGAGCCGATGATGCCGAACGCATGTTCGATGCCGTGTTGCTGCAGCATCTTCACGAAGGCTTCTTCGGTAGTCATCTTCATCCAGGATTCCCCATCAGGCGGCGGCGGACATCTCGGCCAGCACTTCGGCCACGGCCTCGACGGCGCCGGCCATGCCGCGTTCTCCCAGCTGCCCGATGCAGCCGACGCGGAAAGTCTCGATGGCTGTCAGCTTGCCTGGATACAGGATGTATCCGCGCGCTTTCACCGCTTCGTAGAAGCTCTTGAATTCGTAATGTGGCACGCGCGGCGCGTGGAAGGTCACGATGATCGGCGCCTGGATGGCTGCGGGCAGGAAACTGCGCAGTCCCAGTTGGCTGAAACCGTTGATCAGCGTACGGCAGTTTCCCGCGTAGCGCGCGCCGCGCGCGGCGCACCCACCTTCTTTCAGGTACTGCTCGATCGCGGTATCGAACGCCGCAACCACATGCGTCGGCGGGGTAAAGCGCCATTGCGTGGTCTTTTGCATGTAGACCCACTGGTCGTAAAGGTCCATCGCGAGCGAATGACTGTTGCCCTCCGAGCGCTCGAGCACGCTGCGCCGCGCGATGACGAAAGCCATGCCGGGCGGTCCTTCGAGACACTTGCCGGATGCGGCGATGACCGCATCGAATGGCGTGCGCGCCGCGTCGATTTCGATCGCGCCAAAGGAACTCATCGCATCGATGATCAGCCCGCGCTTGTGTTTCGCGATGACCTCGGCGATCTGTTGCAGCGGATTGAGTATCCCGGTGCTCGTCTCGCAATGCACGAGCGCCACGTGCGTGATACTCGCATCATCGGCGAGCATGCGGTCGACATCCTCGGCACGTACGGCCGCGTCTTCAGCGTAGTCAATCGTCGTCAACTTGCGGCCCAGCACGCGGCAGATGCGTGCAATGCGCTGGCAGTAGGCGCCATTGAGCGGCACCAGCACATGCCCGCCGCGCAGCACGAGCGTGCCAATCGCAGCTTCGACCGAAAAGGTGCCGCTCCCCTGTAGCGGCACGCACTCGTGCGTGCCGGTGGCGTTCACGATCGCGAGCAGCCGCTCGCGTACCCGCCCGGTGATCTGGTTGAAATCGCTGTCCCAGGAGCCCCAGTCGCGCAGCATGCTTTGGCGGGTGGCCAGCGAAGTCGACAAGGGGCCGGGAGTCAATAGGTAGGGAACTGGCTTCATTGGATTTCTCTCGCGCGCCGGCCCGCGCAATGCTTGCTATACAGTAAACTGTCGGGCACGGACTGTCATTATATCCGCCAGCCCGTGGAGTCACGATGCGCCAAGTCGAAGTCAACGGACGCGGCTATCGCCTGCCCACGCAACCATCCGTTGTCGTGTGCGTCGACGGTTGCGAGCCCGATTACATTGCGCAAGCCGTCGCCGGCGGCCACATGCCATGGATGAAATCGGTGCTCGCAAGCGGCGCATCGGTGATCGCCGATTGCGTCATTCCCTCGTTCACGAATCCGAACAATCTGTCGATCGTCACCGGCGCACCGCCCGCGGTGCACGGCATCTGCGGCAATTTTCTGTTCGATGCGGCGAACAATGTCGAAGTCATGATGAACGACCCCAAGTGGCTGCGCGCTCCGTCGCTGCTCGCCGCGCTCGCCGACGCCGGCTGCTCGGTCGCGGTCGTCACGGCAAAGGACAAGCTCCGGCGGCTGCTCGGGCACAACATGCGCGGCGTGTGCTTCTCGGCCGAGAAAGCCGACCAGGCGACACTTGCTGAACACGGCATCGAAGGCGTCGTCGAGCTGGTCGGCAAGCCGGTGCCCGACGTGTACAGCGCCGGCTTGTCGGAGTTTGTTTTTGCCGCCGGTGTGCGCCTGATGGAAAAACAGCGCCCCGATGTCATGTACCTGTCGACCACCGATTATGTGCAGCACAAGTATGCACCGGGGAGCGCCCAGGCCAACGATTTCTATCGCATGATGGACGGTTATCTCGCCGCGCTCGACAAGCTCGGCTGCGCGATCGTCGTCACCGCCGACCATGGCATGAACGCGAAGACGCGCATGGACGCGAGCCCGAACGTGATCTATCTGCAAGACCAGCTCGATGCGTGGTTGGGTGCCGGCCGTTCACGCGTGATCCTGCCGATCACAGACCCCTATGTCGTACACCATGGCGCGCTCGGATCGTTTGCGACGGTCTACCTGCCGGCCGGTGTCGACTCGGTGGCGCTCGCCGTGCGAATCCGCGCGTTGCCCGGCATCGAATGGGTGCTGTCACGGGCTGACGCTGCAGCGCGATTCGAGCTGCCGCCCGATCGCATCGGCGACCTCGTCGTCACGGGCGAGCGCTCGGTCGTCATTGGCAGCGCCGCGGCGCGCCATGACCTGACCGGGCTCGATGCGCCGCTGCGCTCGCATGGCGGAATTTCCGAGCAACGCGTACCGCTGGTCATGAATCGCTGCATCACCGATCTGGACGCTACCCGCCGCTGGCGCAACTTCGACGCGTTCGAGTGGGTGCTGAACCGTGCCGCCTGAAGCGGCAACGTTCGACAGGCTGCGCATCGGCGCCGAGCGCGTGCGTACGCAGCGTGTCGGCGAAGTCCGCAATCCGTACACGGGTGGCGTGGCCGGCACCGTGCCGATGGCCGGCATCGGTGACGTGCAGCGCGCCATCGAAACGGCGCGCACATTTCGCTCGAAACTCTCGCGCTATGATCGCTACCAGGTCTGCTATCGCGCCGCCGAACTGATTCGCGCGCGCACGGCAGAAATCTCCGACCTGATCACCGCCGAGAGCGGCCTCAGCAAGAAGGACTCGATCTACGAGGTCGGCCGCGCCTGTGATGTGTTCCTGTTCGCCGGCAACGCCTCGCTGCAGGACGACGGCCAGATTTATTCCTGCGACCTCACGGCGCACGGCAAGCGCCGCCGCGTATACACGCAGCGCGAGCCGCTCCAGGGTGTCATCGCCGCGATCACGCCATTCAACCATCCGCTCAACCAGGTTGCGCACAAGGTGGCGCCGTCGATCGCGACCAACAACCGCATGGTGCTCAAGCCCTCGGAGAAAACCCCGCTGACCGCGTTGCTGCTCGCCGATCTGCTGGTCGAGGCAGGCCTGCCTCCGGAAATGTTTTGCGTGGTGACCGGCGATCCGCGTGAATTCGCTGACGAGTTGCTGACCAATCGCGACGTGGATCTCGTGACCTTCACCGGCGGCGTACCGGTCGGCAAGTACATCGCCGCGAAGGCGGTCTACAAGCGGCAGGTCCT
>JBOHZW010000207.1:0-2746 GCA_050738715.1 Steroidobacteraceae bacterium
GCGCATCTTCACGCGCCTCGGCCTGCGTTACCGCGCGGTGCAGGCGGATACCGGCGCCATCGGCGGCAATGCGAGTCATGAGTTCCAGGTGCTCGCCGATTCGGGCGAAGACGCGATCGCCGTCAGCGACGGCGATGCCTATGCGTCAAACGTGGAACTCGCCGCGACTCGCGCGCCGGCGGAGCCGCGCCGCGCGCCCTCGGAGGCGCTCGCCAGGGTCGCGACGCCGCAGATGAAGACGATCGCCGATGTCAGCGCATTCCTCGGCGTGCCGCGCGAGCAATGCCAGAAGCTGCTGCTCGTCGACGGCGCGGACGGCGGCGTAGTCGCGCTCGTGTTGCGCGGCGACCATGAACTCAACGCGCTGAAGGCGCAGAAACTGGCAGGCGTTGCCAGCCCGTTGCGGATGGCGAATGCCGCGACCATCAAGGCGGCGACCGGAAGCGAGCCGGGATTCCTCGGCCCCGTGGGACTCAAATGCCCGATCTACGCCGACCACGCCGCGCTCGCGATGGCGGATTTCGTCTGCGGCGCGAACCAGCCGGATCTGCACCTGCGCGGCGTGAACTGGCAGCGCGACTTGCCCGCAGCGCGCGCGGCCGACCTGCGCAATGTCGTCGATGGCGATCCGAGTCCGTCCGGCACCGGAAGGCTGCGCATCGTGCGCGGCATCGAGGTCGGCCACATCTTCCAGCTCGGCCGCAAGTACAGCGAGTCGATGAACGCGACGGTGCTGGACGAATCCGGGCAATCGGTCACGATGCTGATGGGTTGCTACGGCATAGGTGTGACGCGCATCGTGGCGGCGTCCATCGAACAAAACCACGATGAGCGCGGCATCATCTGGCCGACTCCGCTGGCGCCGTTCCATGTGGTACTCATTCCGCTCAATTTGCAGAAATCTCCCAAGGTACGCGCGGCTGCGGACCTGCTTTACGGCGAGCTCACGGCGGCCGGCATCGAAGTGCTGTACGACGATCGCGACGCCCGGCCCGGCGTCAAGTTCGCCGATGCCGAGCTGCTCGGCATTCCACATCGGCTGGTGCTGGGCGAGCGCGGCCTCGAAGCGGGGACCTGCGAATACCGCAACCGCCGCGCCACGGACAACCAGGATATTCCGCTTGCTTCGGTCGGCAAATTTGTCGCTACGCAGTTGGCGAGCTGACGCACTGCGCGCGCTGGCGATCGCTGTCGCGCTGACGGTGGCCGGGCTCGGTGCGTCGGCGCTCGCCGTCGAACGCGGGGTCATCACGCCCGCGGCGCAGACCGATCCGGAGCTACGCGATGTCGTGCAACGCGCGATGCACGCGCGCGAGTGCTTCGGCGACCAGTACGATTCGGTCGTCTGGTACACACTGATGGAACCGAAGCTGCGCCGCTACCTGCGCGATCGCAACGAGCGGATGGCGTTGCTGAGCACCGTGTACTGCGAGACGCACCGGAGCGGTGTGAAGCCGCTGCCGCCGGGATTGGTACTCGCGGTGCTCGATGTCGAAAGCCACTTCGACCGATGGGCGGTGTCGACCTCGGGCGCGGTCGGCATGATGCAGGTCATGCCCTTCTGGCCCGAGCAACTCGGCATGAAGCGGCGCGAACTCGTGACGATGGAAGCGAACATCCGCATGGGTTGCGCGATCCTTCGCCACTATCTCGAGACAGAGCACAATGACGTGCGCCGCGCGCTCGGCCGATACAATGGGAGCGTGCGCACGCGCGAATACCCGGATCGCGTGGTGACACGCTGGACTAACTACTGGAACGGCGCCGACGACCTGGGGCGCGGTTAGGGCATGTTTAGACCTGGGAGATCGACGCGGCCTCGCGCCGTGCCAGCACTTCACGGCGCGCCAGCACCTCACGGATGAACGGCACGGTCAGCCGCCGTTGTTCCTCCAGCGCGGCCGCATCGAGTTCATCCAGCACGGCAAACAGGCTCGACAGGTCGCGCGGCAACCGGCGTTGCAGGTAACGCGCGGTTTCGTCCGGCAGTTCGAATCCCCGCTCCCGTGCCCGCAATTGCAGCGCCGCCAGTTGGCCAGGCTCATCAAGCGCCTTCAACGCTAGACGCGACGCAGCAGCACAGCGCGAGGCAAGATCGGGCAGCGTGAAGGGCAGCTGCGTTGGCGTGGCGCGCGCCGCCATGACCAGGCTCGCGCCGCGCTCCTCGGCATCGAGGTATGCGCCGAACAGCGCGCGTTCCCACTCGTTGTTGCCGATGACCGATTCCACGTCATCGAGGCAGAGCCAGCGTTCGCCATGCCACTCCGCCAGCGCCGCCGGACCGAAACCGATCAGTTGCGAGAGCGGCAGGTAACGCGCGCCCTCGCCCGCCTGTGCGCACAGCGCCTGCAGCAGATGCGTCTTGCCTGATCCTTCCGGGCCGCACAACCACACGGGACCGGCGCGTTGTTGATCGGCCAGCGCAATGAACTGCGCCAGCACCGCGCCATTGGGCCCGGGCAGGAAACTGCTGAACAGCGCGCGGTCGCGCAACATCACGCGTAGCGGCAACTGGCGCACTATGCCTGCGCCGCGATCTGCAGCGCGCGGCGCGTGAACTGATGCAGGTATGCAGCGCCGCTGTACAAGACGGTCAGCAGGTTGAGTGCCGCGAGCGCCGCGAGCACCGACGCCGGCGGCAGGCCCCATGCCGCATGGATGACGACAAGCAGGATGTAGCCGATCTGCAGCACCGTATTGATCTTGCTCGAGACGATCGGCCGCCCGTGCAGCGGCCCCCAGCCGA
>JBOHZW010000208.1:0-10397 GCA_050738715.1 Steroidobacteraceae bacterium
CCGCGAGCGAGATCAATTGCTGCCCGCACCTGTGGGTCTCGGGCACCGAAAGCTGGTTCGCGCTGGCCTCGCGCGGCGTCTGGGTCGAGGGTTGTGCGGAATCGCTCGGTTTTGCGGCACTTCGCCCGACGCTGGCCGCACCGCTCCTGTCGCTTCCGCCGTTGCGTGAATGGCTCGCGCTGACCAATGAGGAAGGCGCGGCTGGCTGGGGCGAAATGCCGGTGCTGGCGACGTACCGCCACGGGCGCGCAACGGAGCAGGGTGCGGGTCCGGGTGGCGCATTGCAGGCCTGGTGGCACAGTGGCATACAGTTCGAGCGCTGGCGTGGCGACGTGCAGGCGAATTGCCAGCATGCCTGCGGTCCAGGCAAGACCGCTGATGCGCTGCGCCGCGCGGGAATCGAGGCGCCGAACATTTTTCCATCGGTGCGTCAGTGGCGGGAGTGGTTGCGCACATGAACCTCAAGGCTGGGCAGGGGAGCCTGAGCGTCATGCCGCGGCGGCGCGCGCGGCTGATCGCCGCGCTGGCCGCGTTGTGGATCGTGCTGGTGCTGGTGCTCGGCGCCGGCTGGGTCGCGCTGGTGATCAGCCAGGCGCGGCAGATCAGTGAGCTGCAGTCATTGGCCGGCAGTACTGACAGCGCCGTGGCCGCGCAGTGGGCCAGTACGCATCGGCGCATTGTCGGCGAGTCGGCGGTGTTCTTCCTGCTGTTGCTGGCAGTGAGCGTATTGCTCGCGTGGCTGTACTGGCGCGAGAGCTGGCGCGCGCGCGGCATGCAGGCCTTCTTTGCCGCGGTGACCCATGAATTGCGCACGCCGCTCACCAGCATTCGTTTGCAGGCCGAAGCGATCGCGGAGGGCGACCAGCGCGTCGAGCTTGCGCAGCGCCTGCTCGAGGATTCGCACCGGCTCGAATCGCAGATCGACAAGACGCTGGAGCTGGCGCGCATCGAGGGCGGCGGGCCGCTCGCTGAGCAGGCCGTGCCATTGCATGGATGGCTCGAGCGCATGCTGCAAGGCATCGCCGCGACGCACGCCGCGCGCGTCAATCTCGTGGTCGAACTCGCGCCCAATCTGCCGCCGATCCTGGCCGATGCGGCCGCAGTGCAGATGGTCCTGCGCAATCTCATCGAGAATTCAGTGCGTCATGCGCAGCGCGAACGCGTCCAGGTGCGCGTTAGCGCGAGTGAACGTGGCGAGGCGGTCGTGCTCGACTACGGCGACGACGGCGTCGGCACCGCGGTGCGCGCGCAGCAGCTCGGCCGGCTGTTCGGCCGCGGCGCCGCGTCGGGCGGAAGCGGCGTAGGCTTGTACCTGGTGCGCGCGCTGATGGAGCGCATGGGCGGGCGCGTTGAGTTTTACAGTGAACCCGGACGGGGTTTCCGCGCCGAATTGTGTTTCGCCGCCAGCCGCGAGGCGGCCACGCCTTGAACAATCCTGTGCACCTGCTGGTTGTCGAGGACGAAAAGAATGTCGGCGAGACGCTGGCGGAACGATTGCAGGCCGCCGGTTACCGCGTGACGTTGGCCGCATCGGCCGCGCTCGCGCGCCAGGCGTGGCGCGCGCAGCCACCGCAGCTCGCGCTGCTCGATGTCGGATTGCCGGACGGCAACGGCTTTGAACTTGCCACGGAACTGCGCGGCGCGGCGCCCCAGTCCGCGATCGTTTTTCTGACCGCACATGGCAATCCGGAAGAGCGCGTGCGCGGACTCGAACTCGGCGCCGATGACTACCTGACCAAGCCGTTTCATTTTCGCGAACTGTTGCTGCGCATCCAGAATTGCCTGAAGCGCGCGCAGGACCTGGTGGAACTACCGGGTGAAATGCGCGGCGTCGTGCGCATCGGCCGCGCGCGAGTCGACTTCGAACGTTTCAGTGTGGAAGTGGCGGGCGAGAATCATGCGCTGACGCACAAGGAGTGCGCGGTGCTGAGGTTGCTGGCCAGCCGCGTCGGCAAGGCCGTCAGCCGCGATGAGATCCTCGACAAGGCATGGTCGGCCGATGAATTCCCGACCTCGCGCACCGTCGATAATTTCATCGTGCGCCTGCGCAAGCTCGTCGAGCCCGATGCTAACGAGCCGCGGGTGATCCGCAGTATCCGCGGCGTCGGTTACCTGTTGAACGAGCTGAGCCGTGAGTGAATCGCTCCTGCTCGCCGCGCTGGCGCGCCGCAATGGCGGCCGTCCGCCGGTGTGGTTCATGCGCCAGGCCGGCCGCTATCACAAGCACTACCAGCAGCTGCGTGCACGCCACGATTTCATCGCGCTGTGCAAGCAACCACAGCTCGCTGCCGAAGTAACGATGGGTCCCATCGATGATTTTGGATTCGATGCCGCGATCCTGTTCTCCGACCTGTTGTTCCCGCTCGAGGCCATGGGCATGGGCCTGCGCTACGAACCAGGGCCGCAGCTCGACTGGTACCTGCGCGATCGCGCCGACCTGGCGCGGCTCCGGCGCGGCGCGTCCGTCGCGCAGCACATGGAGTTCCAGGCCGACGCGATCCGGCTGCTGCGTCCGCGGCTGGGCGCTGAGCGCGCGTTGATTGGTTTCGTTGGGGGACCGTTCACGCTATATGCCTACGCAGTCGCGGGTTCGCACGAAGGATTCAATCGCGCGGGGTTGCAAGGCCTCGAGGACGGACTCTACGCCGGCTTCTGCGAGCGGCTCATCGACGTGCTGGCCGCGAACATGGTGCTGCAGGCGCGCGCCGGTGCTGATTGCGTCGCGCTGTTCGACACGGCGGCAGGTTCTCTCGATCCGCTGCAGTTCGAACGCCACGCGGTCGCGCCCCTCGCGCAGGTCGTGGCGCGGTTCCGTGCCGCATGTCCCGACACGCCGCTGATCTACTATTCGCGCGACACCGGTCCGCAGCATTGGCGCGCGCTTGAACCGCTGGCATTGCAGTGCTTAGGAATAGATTGGCGGCATGACCTGGCGGCGACGCTGCGCGCGCAAACGCCACGCTGGTGCCTGCAGGGCAATCTCGATCCGGAATGGCTCAATCTCCCGGCCGCCGATCTCGAGGCGCGCGTGCGCAAGGTGTTTGCATCGGTCGCACAACTGCCGGCGGCGATTCGCGCGGCCTGGGTCTGCGGCCTCGGACACGGCGTGCTGCAACAGACACCGGAGGACAACGTGCGCCTCGTGCTCAAGCTCGAGCGCGAGATGTTTTCGTGAGCGTCAGCCGAACGGCTTGACGATCGCCATGATCAGGATCGGCACGATAATCAGCAGTGACGCTTCATTGAACAGCCGCAGCTTCGTGCCGCTCGGGAGGGCCGCATTGGTGCGCAGGCGTTGTACGAACACGCGGCAGGCGAGGTGATAGCCAATCAGCGCGATCACCAGCAGCAGCTTGACCTGCAGCCAGCGACCGGAAAATCCGAACCCCAACCACAACCAGAGCCCTAACGACAACGCCACCACCGCCATCAGCGTCATGAATGCATACAGTCGCCCGGCCATCGTGACCAGGCGCCGCACGTCCTCGCCGGCGGCGCGTCCTTCCCCGTAGTGAACGAAGATGCGCGGGAGGTAGAAGATGCCGGCCATCCAGGCCATGACGCCTAGCACGTGAAAGCACTTGATCCAGAGCATGGTGTACTCCGCGGGCGCTGCTAGACTGCGCGCAGCGTGAATTCTAGCAAGGAAAACCCGGCGCCCGCGTGGTGGATACGCGCGCTCGGTCGCGTGCCGCTGCCGGTGATGTACGCGCTGGCAGGTGCGATGGCGTTCCTGATGCGCGATGTGCTGCGCTATCGCGTGTCGGTGGCGCGCGCGAATCTCGCGGCGGCCTTGCCGGAGCTCGCGGCGCATGAACGGCGGCAGATCCTTCGCAAGCACTACGATTCGCTTGCGGCGGTGCTGTTCGAACTGCCACACCTTGCGACGATGGCGGCCGATGAGTTGCGCGCGCGCATGGAACTTCCCGACATGCCCGGCGTGCGCGGTGAACTCGCGCGCGGCACGCCGGTGCTGGTGCTCGCCGCACACCAGGGCAACTGGGAATGGCTCTTGCAGGCGCTCGCGCTCGGTTTTGGGGCGCCCTTCCTCGCGGCCTACAAGCCGCCACACAGCGAAGCCGCGGATCGGCTCATGCTCGGATTACGCGGCCGCTTCGGCACGCGCATGGTGCCGGGCAAGCGCCTGCTGCGCGAAGTGCTGCGCCGGCGCGGAACCGCGCACGCCATTGGCATGGTCGCCGACCAGGTGCCCACCTCGAGCCCGGGCCGCGTGTGGCTGGAATTCTTCGGCCGCGAGACCGCCTTTTTTCCGGGTCCCGCGGAGATCGCGCGCGCGGGACGATACAGCGTCTACTTCCTGGCGCTGCGGCGCGTGCGCCGCGGTTACTACGTGACGCGCTTCGAGCCGATCGCATCGGCAGGAGAGGATCTCGACGTACCCACGCTGGTCGGCCGCTACGCCGCGCGCGTCGAGGCGCTGGTGCGCGAACATCCTGAAGACTGGGCGTGGACGCACCGACGCTGGAAGCTCCAGCCACCGGCCTAGAACCGCACGAGCGCGGAGCCGAGTCCCTCGAACCAGGCGGACACGGTCTGTTCGAGCGTCACATGCCGAACTCCATTGCAGCTGCCGGTGGTGACGATCTCGCCGGCGCGCAGCCCCTGTCCGAACTGCGACAGGTGATTGGCGAGCCAGACGACCGGCAGCAGCGGATCGTTGAGCGGATGACCGCCGCGTCCCTGGTAGACGGTCCTGCCATCGACGCGCACTTCCAGCGGCAACTCGGCCAGCGCCAGCGATTGCCAGGTCGTGCAGGCGGGGCCCACGATCAGCAGTTCGTTCATGTAGTTGTCCGCGACGCGCTCGAGCTGCGTGACCGCATCGAAGTCCGCAAAGCGGCTGACGACCACTTCAATCACCGCATGTGCGCTCACGAGCGCCGCACTGACTGCGTCGCGCTCGTATCGCGCGCCGGCGCCCAACGGTGGCAAGTCGCTGCCGAGCCGGAATGCGATCTCGGCTTCAATGCCAAAGCGCTTGTTCCGTTGCGTCGGCAGCCGCGCCGGCAGGAGGTAGGCCGGTGCATCGCGCACGGCATTGGCAGGGAGCGGCGCGCAGATGCCATTTTCGGAATCGAATAGCGAGGCTTTCCAGCCCGCGATGCTGCTGTTCAGTTCGCGCAGCATCGCGTACTGGACCGCGTACGCTTCCGCCAGTGTTTTCGGCGCCAGCTCCGGCGGCAGCGCACCGATGGGCGCCGCGCCGCGTCGCACGGCCATGAGGGCGCGCGCTGCGCCCGCTGCGTTCGGCGTCGAAGTCTCGCTCATGGCCTGACTCCACCCTGTTGGCGCGATTCAATCAACCGCGCCAGTTCGGCAATGCTTGGATGATCGAAGATGTCCGTGACGTCGATGAGTCCGGGCCAGCGTTGCTCGATGCGCTCCTGCATGCCGACCAGCTTGATCGAACTCACGCCGACATCAAACAAACTGTCGTTTGGTCCAATTCGCTGGCCTTCCAGCACGCTGTCACAGATGGCCTGGAGTTCAGCCTCGATGCCGCTCCCGCCGTCGAGTCGAACCCCGCCTGCCGCCGCCAGCGCGCGCAGCGTGGCGAGGTCGGCAGCGTTCGCGCCGGAGA
Source organism: Steroidobacteraceae bacterium (assembly GCA_050738715.1). GTDB lineage: Bacteria > Pseudomonadota > Gammaproteobacteria > Steroidobacterales > Steroidobacteraceae > FEN-1191. The sequence continues at coordinate 5,603 of JBOHZW010000208.1, forward strand.
GATATTCCTCCTCGAGCAAGTGCCGCTGCACTTTGCCGCTCGTCGTCTTCGGGATGCGGCGCACCGGCACCACGGCGTCGACAGCCAGTCCGGCATGTTCGCCGATATGCCGTGCGACGCGTTGTGCCAGCGGCAGGAAATCGGCGAGCTCGCCGCGGTTCAGCACGAACACGACCAGCGCATCGCTCTCGGCGCCGCTCGCGCGCACGCCGCTGATGACGATCTTGCCGAGCTCGATGCCGGGCACCTCGAGCGCGACGGCTTCGAGATCGTGCGGGTAGTAGTTCTGGCCGTTGACGAACAGGATTTCCTTGTGGCGTCCGGTAATGTAGAGCTCGCCCGCGTGCACGACACCGAGGTCGCCGGTGCGCAACCAGCCATCGGCAGTGTGCACGGCGGCATTGGCTTCGGGCGCATCAAGATAACCGGCCGTGACGTTCTCTCCCCGGATCTGGATGTGCCCCACGTGTTCATCGGCCAGCGGCTGGTCCTCATCGCCGGCAATGCGCAGTTCGCACAAGGGAATCGCGCCGCCGACTGCGACCAGCGTCAATGCGTTGCGATCGGTGGCGGGCAGCACTGCGACTCCTTGCCCGGGGTTAAGCCGATGACGATCGAAGTGGCTGGCGTGATAGGCCGAGCCGAGGGGCGGAAAGCTGACGGCAACGCTTGCTTCGGCGAGCCCGTACACCGGGAACATCGCGTTGCGCGCGAGCCGCGCCGGCGCACACCGATCCATGAATTCATCGCACAGCGCGAGGCTGATCGGCTCGGCGCCGTTGAAGATGATCCGCACGCTGCTGAGGTCGAGGCTGTCGAGGGCACGGTCGCCCAGTACTTTCAGGTAGTGCCGGTAGCCGAAGTTCGGCGAGCACAGCAGCGTGGCGTGGACGTTTGCAGCGGTCTGCAGCCACAGCACGGGCCGGCGCACGAACAGCTCGGTGGCCATCTGGTGCATGTTGATGCGATTACCGAGCAGGTAGATGTGGAAGCCGATCAGCCCCATGTCGTGCGTCAGCGGCATCCATGACACGCCGATGTCCTGGTCGGTGTAGCGGATCGCGCTGGTCACGCCGCGCATGTTTGCGAGCAGGTTGGCGTGCGTCAGCACGATGCCCTTCGGAGAACTGGTCGAGCCGGAGGAATATTGCACGAAGGCCGGGTCCTCGGCCTTCGATTCATGGATGCGGCCGGCACGCGATATGTCGACGAGATCGTCGGTGACGAATGCGCGTTCGGCCAGGCGTGCGTAATCCTGCTGCAGCTGGTGCTCGTCGGCGAAATTGCGGATGCGCTCGAGCAGGCGTCGCTCGGTGTAGAGGAATGGCCGTCCCAGCTGCGATGCGATGCGTAGCAGCTTGTGGCGGTGCTCGTCGCTGATGCCGGGTGCGACCGGCACCGGCACGATGCCGCCGAGGATTCCGGCCCAGAACGCATCGATGAATGCCTCGTTGCTGTTGAGGAACAACAGCAATCGGTCGCCCGGTTTTGCGCCCAGCTTCTGCAGTTGATGCAGGATGCCGAGACCGCGCTCGTACAGCTCACCGTAGCGCACGACGCGTTGGCCGCTTTCGCTTTCGTGGTATGTGATCGAGCGGTCGGCGCCGCGGTGCGCCTGCAGCATCTCGCTCAGCGTGTTGGCATGCATTGGGCGGTGGCGGTTGACGCTGCGGCTAAAGTGAGTGAATGTCAGTCGATGGGCTGCGTCATTCTAGCGTACTCACGGCCGTGAACGATCCGCGACCGAGCGCGCCGGGTGATGGCGGCCTGCGCGGCGGACTCTACGGCCAGGTCAGCATTTCGAGTCAACGCCTCAAGCCCGGCCGCCGCCTGCTGTATCGCTTCGCCGCGCCCTTGGTCACGGGCCTGGTGCGCTTGTGGTGGCGTAGCTGTCGCGTGCGTATTGTTGTCGGCGCCGGGCACCTCGACGCGGCGCTGGCGAAGCAGCCCTCGTTCCTGCCGGTGTACTGGCATCAACATCATCTGTTCTGCGCGCAGTTCCTGCTCTCGCAGCAAGCCACGCGTCCATTGCGCATCGGATTCCTGATCAGTCCATCGCTCGACGGTGAACTGGGTGCGATGATCATGCGGCGGCTCGGCGGCCATGTGATCCGCGGCTCATCGACACGCACCGGGGCGTTGGCGATGAAGGAGTATTTCCAGGCGTTGATGCGCGAGCAGGTCTCGCCGGTGCTCAATCCCGATGGACCGCGCGGCCCACGATTCAAGTGCAAGCCCGGCGCGGTGCTGCTGGCGCAAATGTCGGGACGGCCATTGCTCCCGCTGGCGTACGCTGCCTCGCACGCATGGCTGGTGCATTGGGACAAGTTCGTGCTGCCCTGGCCGTTCTCGCGCATTGCCATCGCGATCGGCGAACCGATGACCGTCGCTCGCGGGCTGGATGCAGCCGGCGTCGAGCGCTGCCAACTGCAGCTGGAACAGCAACTGCACGCGACTTTCCGCGCTGCACAGGCAGCACTACGGGGCACGCAGCAGGATTAATCGAGACGCTCGTCACGATTTGTGCCGTTTGCCGGCATCGGACTTGGGTTGCCTTCCTGCGACAGTGTGGGAGAATCCTGCGTTGATGAGCAAGCCGTCCGTACCTGGCAACGACTACACGGCATCGGACGTGTTGGCGCCGCAATTCTGGACCGGCCGCGCCGAGCGGCCCGCGCCGGGCCTCGACATGGCGTGCACGAAGATCGCGGTCGATTTCCAGAACCTGCAGCGCGCGACGGCGGACGAAGCCATCCACCACGGCCTTGCGATGCTGCGCGAAGCCACCTCTGCCGATGGCGCGTTCAGCGCGTTCTTCGATGCCACCGGTTCGCACATCGAATCGGTAATGGTCGCCGGCGGTTCCTTCGCGCAGGTGCATCCGGATGGGTTGCGCGGCATCCCGCTCGAACGGCTCCCCTACGTGGCGGGGCGCACCGAACATCTGCGGCTGTCGGAATTCCGCGATACCGCCGAACCGCGCCGCGAGCAAGCGAAGGACGCGGGATTGCTCGCCGACCTGTCGGTGGGCGCCGCATTGGTGGTCGCATTTCGTATCCGCGGCCGCGCGGCGGGCCTGCTTGGACTCGTGTTCGGCCTGCCGCGCGACAACTTCGACGTCAATCTGCAGCTGCTGTTGAAGCTGCTGGGCAGCAGCCTTGCAGCGGGACTCGAGCGCGTCCGGCTCGCGATCTCGCTTGATCGCCTCGAAGGCCGCAGTGAACTGGGCGAACTTGCCGCCAACGACGGACTGTGGGATTTCGACGTCGAGGCCGGCGAGACTTATTTCTCGCCCCGTTGGCGCGTCATGCTCGGCTACGACACCGTCGAGCTGCGACGCAATTTCGACTGGCGCACTCTGGTGCATCCGGAAGATTCGGTGCGCGTGCAGAACGCGATCCGCGATCATGTTGCCGGCAAGACGGCGATGTTCGAGAGCGTGCACCGCATGCACCACCGCAACGGAGAGTGGCGTTGGGTGCAGAGCCGCGCCAAGGCGACGGTCGATCCGCACGGACGACTGCTGCGGCTGGTCGGCGTCGAACTCGACATCACCGAGCGCAGGCTGTACGAAGAGGCGCTGTTTCGCGAGAAGGAAAGCGCGCAGATCACGCTGCAGTCGATCGGCGATGGCGTCGTGACGACCAATGCCGCGTCTGTCATCGACTACATCAATCCGGTGGCCGAAGACCTCACGGGCTGGCGGCTGGAAGACGCGATGGGCAAGCCGGTCGAGGAAATCTTCCGGGCCTTCCACGAAGAGACCTGCGAGCCGCTCGAGAGCCCGCTGACGGTGGCGATCCGCCGCGCGCGGGCGATCAAGTCGGTGCGGCCGATGCTGCTGATCCGGCGCGACGGCAATGAACTTTACGTCGACAGCACCGCGGCGCCGATCCGCGATGGCGCGGGCCGCACTGCCGGCGGTGTGCTGGTGTTCCACGATGTCAGCGAATCGCGCGAACTGAACCGGCGCCTGTCTTATCACGCAAGCCACGACCTGCTGACCGGCCTCGTGAACCGGCGTGAGTTCGAGAATCGGCTGGAGCGCGCGCTCAAGAGTGCGAAGGCGCGCGAGTCTTCTTATGCGCTTTGTTATCTGGATATCGACCAGTTCAAGATCGTCAATGACAGTTGTGGGCACAGCGCCGGCGACGCGTTGCTCGGCCAGGTGGGCGCATTGCTGAAATCGAAGGTGCGCTGGCGCGATACGCTCTCGCGCCTCGGCGGCGACGAATTCGGCATCCTGCTCGAAAGCTGCTCGCTTGATGAGGCGATGCGCATGGCCGAGACGTTGCGCGAAGCGGTGCGGAACTTCCGCTTCACGTGGGAAGAACGCGTGTTCCGCCTTGGCGCCAGCATTGGCGTTGTGCCGGTCACCGCCGAAAATGAAGACGTTGCCTCGATCATTTCCGCAGCCGACAGTGCCTGCCAGGCGGCCAAGGAGCAGGGCCGCAACCGGGTGCACAGCTTCGCCGAAAATGACATCGAGCTGATGCGCCGGCGGCGCGAGATGCAATGGGCTGCGCGCATCAACGCTGCCCTCGAGGAAGGGCGCTTCGAGCTGTATCGCATGGCGATCCAACCGCTGCAGAAAGTCTCGACCGGCATGCACTACGAGCTGCTGCTGCGCATGCGCGATGAAGCGGGCCGTATCATCTCACCCGACAACTTCATCGTCGCGGCGGAGCGCTACAACATCACGCCGAACATCGATCGCTGGGTGATCGAGAACGCGTTCCGGTGGCTGGTATCGGAGGCCGACGAACGCGAGCGGCTGGAGATGTGCTCGATCAAC
>JBOHZW010000209.1:0-2870 GCA_050738715.1 Steroidobacteraceae bacterium
GTTTGAACATTGCTTTCGCACGGCCGCCAAGGCTGCCGGCGGCACGGCCGAACACACCACGCGGCGCACCAGGGCATTGGGCCGCGCGGCGGCCAGCGCGACGGCGATTTCAGCACCCGCGGCATGCGCGAGCACATCGACGCGCCGTTGCCGCAACGAGTCGAGCAAGTCCAGCAGTGCGAGCGCGTGCTGTTCGGCGCCAAACGGTGCAGGCGGCGAGTCCGACATGCCGCAGCCGGGCAAGTCTGGTGCATAGATCGAACGGTCAGCGCCGAGCGGTGCAAGCAGGTCCTGGAAAAAACGGCCTTCACCCGGCGCGCCCGGAATGCACAGCAACGCGGTTGCCTCATCGAAGCCGCCGCCCGGTGGAATAGCCTGGTAGACGTGCAGCTGTCCGTAACGGCAGTCGAAATACGTGCGGCGCAGTCGCGCGGGCGGCCTCATCGTTTTTCGCTTGTGTCGGCGTGCAGACGATGCAGGAAACGATGCACGAGCGGAGCGGCGATGACGCCGGCGATCGCGAGCACCGCGATGCCGGAAAAAAGCGCATAACTGCCGGCGAAAACCTTGCCGGCAAAAGTCGACGGCGCGGCGAGCGGGCCCATGCCTGAGAGGATCATCGCGGCATTTTCGTAAGCGTCGACCCAGCTCAAGCCGACGATGTAGTGATAGCCGAGCATGCCGACGTACAAACCGATCGCGATGAACACGAGCCCGATGCCGAGGCTGCGCAGCTGGCGGCGCAGGTAACGGTGCAGCGGCGCAACGGGCTGCGAGATTCGCTCGTAGCGAAGGATTGTGTTGCCCGGTTTCATTGTCAGGTGCGAATGATAGGCCATGACGGCGCGGCGCGTGAATCTTGTAGGAAACACGGATGTTCGTCGCGAACGCGGCAGTTTCCCGTTGACGCTACAAGGCGCGCAATGCTCACATGAAGCCGATGAGAATCCTGCTATCGGCATGGGCATTGCTGGCGCTGGTCTTAGGCGTCGCGGGCGCCGAAGCAGTGCGCGCCGATATGGGCGGCGCCGCCCTGCCGAACGACAGCGCACTTGAGGCGGCCGGCGCGCGCATCGGCAAGATCACGATCGAGAACGACCAGATTTTCGACCTCGATGATCCGCGCGAGAACAAGCGGCTCTATCGCGTCGCGGACCGCTGGCACGCCAGGACCCGCGCGGGCGTGATCCGCTCACAGCTCTTGTTCGCGAGCGGCGAGCCGTACCGGCATCGGTTGCTCGAGGAGACCGAACGAAACCTGCGACGGCTGAGTTTCCTGCGCGAGCCGCGCATACGTCCCGTCGCCTGGCACGACGGCGTGGTCGACATCCTCGTCGAGACGCACGACGTATGGACGCTGCAGGTGGGACCGAGTTTCGGACGGAGCGGTGGCAAGAACGAGACTTCGCTGGAGTTCGCCGACGTCAATTTGTTCGGCTTCGGCAAGACGCTGCTCGCCGGCGCGAGCCACAGTGTCGACCGAGACTCGACGTATTTCGAATGGCGCGACCCTGCGGTATGGGGCAGCCGCTGGACGGACGCGATCCGCCTGGCCAACAACAGTGACGGCCGCGATCGGCGCGTGCAGGTGTTCCGCCCGTTCTACGCACTCGATGTGCGCTACGGCGGCGGATTCCTGCTCGAGGATTCCCTCGGCGAAGATACGCGCTATCGGCTTGGCAGCGAGTACGATCGCTACCAGCATGCGATGCGCGTGTTCGACGGCAATGCCGGCTGGTCGCGCGGCCTGCGCAGCGGGCATGTGCTGCGGCTCGCGACGGGCTGGCGCAGCGAGCGCAATTCGTTCGCGCCATTGTTTGCCGGCACGCCGTCGATGCCGATCACACTGGCGCCCATCCCGACTGACCGCAATCTTGACTATCCGTACGTCCGCGTCGATTGGCTGAGCGATCAATTCCACACGACTCGCAACAAGGATTTGATCGCGCGCACGGAAGATCTTGCATTCGGCCTCAACGCCTCGCTCCAACTCGGACTCGCCGAGCCGGCTTTTGGCGCCGATCGGCGCGCCTGGGTGTACACGCTGGGTACGACCTATGGCACGAAGGTCGGTGAGAGCCAACAGTTGTACGCGATTGCCGCGACCGCCGGGCGCATCGAGCAGCGCGGCGCCACCGACGTGCGCAGCAGCGCTGACCTCGCCTGGTATTGGCGCACCTCGCACCGCACGTTGACGCATGTGCGCGTCTCCGGCGCGGTGGGCCATGCGCTCGATCTCGATCACTACTACTCGCTCGGCGGCGACAACGGCCTGCGCGGCTATCCACTGCGTTACCAGCTCGGCGAGGCGCTGGCACAATTGAAGATCGAGGAGCGTGTCTACACCGACTGGTCGCTGTGGCGTCTTTTCAATATCGGCGGCGCGGCGTTCTTCGATGCCGGCCGCACGTACGGAAGCAATCCGATCGGCGTGCCGCAACTCGGCTGGCTGCGTGATGTGGGCTTTGGCCTGCGATTGGGGAACGACCGCTCCTCGCTGGGCAACGTCATCCACGTCGATATCGCCACGCCGCTCGACGGCAACAACCTCAGCCGCCTGCAGTTCCTGGTGAGCACCGAAGCGACGCTTTGACTTGGCGGCGCCCGCTCCCCCGTGCGGGGAACTTCGTGCGGGACCCACAGTCGCATGAAGCGGGTTGCGAACAACATTTAGAACCTCGCGCCGTGTTGCCCTGCTTGCCGCCGTAGGCCTGCATCTGCTGGGCGGGCTGATATTGCTGCGCGCACTTGAATCCGGACGCTCGCTGCTCGCGAGCGATGATGTGGCCCTGGTGTGGCTAAGCATGCCGTTCCCGACGCGCGAGCCGCGCCTCGCAGCCGCGCCGCCCGCGGCGCAGGCGCCGTTTCGC
>JBOHZW010000210.1:0-8490 GCA_050738715.1 Steroidobacteraceae bacterium
GGTGATCAGCGTACCAACTTCCACCGATGCCAGCATTTTGTCGAAGCGCGCCTTCTCCACGTTCAGGATCTTGCCTTTGAGCGGCAGGATGGCCTGCGTGCGCCGGTCGCGGCCCTGTTTGGCCGAGCCGCCGGCGGAGTCGCCCTCGACGATGAAAATCTCGGACAGCGCGGGATCTTTCTCCTGGCAGTCGGCAAGCTTGCCCGGCAGGCCCGCGATATCGAGCGCGCCCTTGCGGCGCGTCATCTCGCGCGCCTTGCGCGCCGCCTCGCGCGCGCGCGCCGCGTCGATGATCTTCGCGACGATGGCCTTGGCCTGGTTCGGTTGCTCGAGCAGGAAATCGCCGAGCTTTGCGCCGACCGCGGTCTCAACGATGCCCTTCACTTCCGATGAGACGAGCTTGTCTTTCGTCTGCGAGGAAAATTTCGGATCCGGCAATTTCACCGACAGGATCGCCGTCAAGCCTTCGCGCGCGTCGTCGCCGGTTGTCGGCACCTTTTCCTTCTTCGCCGCGAATTCTTTTTCGATGTAGTCATTCAGCGTGCGCGTCAGCGCGGCGCGGAAACCCGATAGGTGCGTGCCGCCGTCTTTCTGCGGAATGTTATTGGTGTAGCAGTACATGCTCTCCTGGTACGAGTCATTCCACTGCAGCGCGACTTCGACGTTGACCACGCCTTCCTGCGTATGAAACCAGAACACGTTCTCGTGCACGGGCGTACGGCCACGATTCAGATGCTTGACGAAGGCCTGCAATCCGCCCTGGTGCTCGAACACATCGCTCTTGTCCTCTCGCTCGTCGTTCAGTTCGATGCGCACGCCGGCATTCAGGAACGACAATTCGCGCAGTCGCTTCGCCAGCGTCTCGTAGATGAACTGGATGTGCGTGAAGATCTGCGTGCTCGGCTTGAAGCGGATCGTGCTGCCGCGCTCCGTCGTCGGCCCGATGTCGGCGAGCGGCGCGGCCGGTTCGCCGAGGTGATATTCCTGGCGGTGCATGCGTCCGTCGCGGCAGATCGTCAGCAGCAGCGTGTCGGACAGTGCGTTGACGACGGAGACGCCGACGCCGTGCAGGCCGCCCGACACCTTGTACGAACTGTCGTCGAACTTTCCGCCGGCGTGCAGCACGGTCATGATGACTTCGGCGGCCGAGCGGCCTTCCTCCGGATGGATGTCCACCGGGATGCCGCGGCCGTTGTCGGTCACGGTGACCGATTCATCGGCGTGGATAGTTACCGTAATCAGGTCGCAATGGCCCGCCAAAGACTCGTCAATTGCGTTGTCGACAACCTCGAAAACCATGTGGTGAAGGCCGCTGCCGTCATCGGTGTCGCCGATGTACATGCCGGGCCTTTTCCGCACTGCATCAAGACCCTTTAAGACTTTGATTTTACTGGAATCGTAGACGTCGGATGCTGTCATGCGGAGACCTTCGTGACCATACTGTTATTATAGCGTGGTAACGCGGCCATGTTCCACGTGAAACGTTCTGTCGGGCGTCGCGAATTGTGCGCCTTCCGCCTGCAGCGCAGTGACCACCAATTGACCCTTCATCGTGCGGATTTCCGCCAACAGCGCATGGGTATGTTCGGCGTCGAGCTCGGCTGCGGGGTCGTCTAAAAGCAGCGTGGGCGGGTGCCTCCCCTCGCTGCCCGCCAGGCGCGCCATTGAAAGCGCCAGCGCGGCGCCGAGCAGTTTTTGCTGGCCACGCGACAGCACGTCCCGAGCGCTGCGGCCATCGATGCGCAATTGCACGTCAAACCGATGCGCGCCTGATCCCGTGTTGCCCCGCTCCACATCGCGCTCCCGGGTGGCAGCCAGCGTTTCGGCGAGGCTCCGCTCCTGGCCCCAACCCTGGTAATAACCCAGTGTCACCGGCTCGCCGAGCAACGCGGCGAGCGTCTGGGCCCAATACGGATCCAGCAAGGCCATCGTTCGGATCCTTGCTTCGGAGAGCATCGTGCCCAACCGGACGAGCTCCGGTTCCCACGCGACCGCGCTCGCGCCGGTTTTCAAGGCGGCATTGCGCTGCTTGAGCGCCCGCGAGTATTCGACCCAAGTCGCCACGAATCCTGGTTCCACGTGGAACACTCCCCAGTCCAGCCAGCGCCGCCGATAAGCAGGACCCTCTTCCACCAGGCGGTGGATACCGGGGTCGAGGACCTGGACCGGCAATGCGACCGATAGCTCAGCCAGTGACTGTGCGTCGCGCCCGGCGATTCGGGCGCGCAGCCCAGCCTTGCGGTCAAAGCCAAAACCCAGTGTCGGGAAAGTGGGATTGTCCGTGCGGCCAAAAATCTGCAGTCCGTCCGCTTCGTGTGCAATCAGCCGTTCGGTCAGCCGCGTGCGAAACGAACGGCCCCGGCCCAGCAGGTAGATCGCCTCGAGTAACGAGGTCTTCCCGGCACCGTTGGCACCGGTAATCAGATTGACGTGTGGATGCAGCTCGAGCTTAGACTTGGACAGGCACCGCAGGCCCTCGACTTCGAGCGCCAGCAGGCTCAAGCCAGTGCTCTTAAAGCCGCATCGGCATGACGACGAACTTGACCGAGTTGTCGCCAGGCGCGCGGACGAGGCAGCTCGAATTCGAATCGGTCAGTGACACATCGACCGTATCGACGTCGATCGCTGCCAGCGCATCAAGCAGGTAAGTCACGTTGAAGCCGATCTCCATTTCGGCGCCGGTGTAGCTCACCTCGATCTGGTCCTCGGCCTCTTCCTGCTCAGGATTGTGCGCCTGGATCGTCAGTTGGTTGCTGGCAAACGTGAGCCGGACACCCCGGTATTTCTCGTTCGAAAGGATCGACGTGCGCTGCAAGGCCTGGCGCAGCACATCGCGGGCGGCGCTCATCGTATGCGGCGGCTTGGCCGGTATTACCCGGCTATATTCGGGGAACTTGCCGTCAATAAGCTTCGAAGTGAAGCGAATTTCGCCGATCTGGGCGCGAACGTGATTGGATCCGATGCTGAGCTCCAATTCTCCGTCGCCGGCGAGGATGCGCTGCAGTTCGAGGATGCCTTTCCTTGGAACGATCACTTGCTGGCTACCGCTCCCCGCTTCGGCCAGTTCGGTCTCGGCCAGCGACAGCCGATGACCATCCGTGGCGACCGCGCGCAAGGTCGTGCCGGAGGTCTCGAGCATCGTGCCGTTGAGGTAATAGCGCACGTCCTGTTGCGCCATCGCGAAATGCGTTTTCTCGATGAGGCGCCGGAAATGTTCGCGCGCCACGCGAATGACCTGTTTCGCGTTGATTTCCTCGATGACCGGAAATTCGCTCGCCGGCAGGCTCGACAGCGTGAAGCGGCTCCGTCCTGCCTTAACGACGACGCGTTCGGCTTCACGCACCAGCGATACGTTCACCTTTTCAGGCAACGTGCGCATGATCTCCAGCAATTTACGGCCCGGCACCGTGACATCGCCGGCCTGCTGCACGGTGACGTTCGTCGCCGCCATCAATTCCACTTCGAGATCGGTACCCGTGACCGTGAGCTTGTCGCCACGCGCGACCAGCAAGACATTCGCCAGCACCGGCATCGTCTGCCTGCGCTCGACGACGCCAATCACGCTTTGCAGAGGGGCCAGCAGGCTCTCACGCGACGCGGAGACTTTCATAGTTTTAAGATCTTCTTAGAAGTTAAGACAATTATGATTATTAGGCTTGTGATGATCGGGGACAACCGCTTTCCGTTGTCTGTCTGTCGAAATTTCCAGCCCCCCGCGCTCGAACGCATCACTCGCAACGCAACTGGCTACCTGTGGATGAGTTGTTCGCAAATTCATCCACATTCTTGCCCACAGGATTTCCGCCTTATCCCGCCAGGGTTCTCAACAGGGCTGTGAAGTCTTCCTGTATGCGCGGTTCGCTGTCGCGCAGTTCGCGAATCCGCTTGCAGGCATGCATGACGGTCGTGTGATCGCGCCCGCCGAAAGCGTCGCCGATTTCCGGCAGGCTGTGCGTCGTCAATTCCTTCGCGAGCGCCATTGCGACCTGGCGCGGCCGCGCCACCGAACGGCTGCGACGCTTCGACAACAGGTCGGCGAGGCGCACCTTGTAGTAATCGGCCACGGTCTTCTGGATGTTCTCGACTGTCACCAGCCGGGCCTGCAAAGTGAGCAGGTCCTTCAGCGCTTCACGCGCGAATTCCAGCGTGATCGGCCGCCCCAGGAAGCGCGCATTCGCGATCACGCGGCGCAGCGCGCCCTCGAGTTCGCGCACGTTCGAGCGGATGCATTTCGCTATGAAAAAAGCCACTTCCTCAGGAAGTGCCACCCCGACGAGCTGCGCCTTGCCGAGCAAAATGGCCACGCAGGTCTCCAGATCCGGCGGCTCGATCGCCACCGTGAGGCCCCATCCGAAACGGGATTTCAGGCGCTCTTCGAGCCCGTCCACTTCTTTCGGATAACGGTCGCAGGTGAGGATCACCTGGTTCTGGCCTTCGATCAGCGCATTGAAGGTGTGGAAGAACTCTTCCTGCGAGCGATCCTTTCCGGCGAAGAACTGGATGTCATCGATCAGCAGCGCATGCAGTGAGCGATATGTGTTCTTGAACTCGTTGATGCTGTTGTGCTGCAGCGCGCGCACCATGTCGCTGACGAAGCGTTCCGAGTGCACATAGGCAATACGGGCCTGCGGATTGCGTTCGCGAATCAGGTGGCCGATCGCGTGCATCAGGTGCGTCTTGCCGAGGCCAACGCCGCCGTAGATGAACAAAGGGTTGTACGCCGAGCCGGGATTCTCGGCCACTTGCTGCGCGGCGGCCTTCGCAAAATGGTTGCTCTTGCCTTCGATGAAACTGCCGAACGTGAAGTTCGCGTTCAGCGGCACGCCGTGGAAGGCGGCGCTACGCGCGGGTGCGGAAGCAGGGGCGGTACTCGATGTGTTGTGAACCGCGGTATTCGCGCCTTGCGCGCCATTTGCCGAATGCGTGGCAGCCGGGGGCACTACAGTTGGTTCGCGCGATCCTACTGCGATGGTCACTCGCAAACCGCCATCGGCAAGGAGTAACTGTTCGATGCGCTTGAGCAGGTTCGTCCGGACCCAATCGACGACAAAGCGGTTCGGCGCCAGCAAGCGCAGCCCATCCGCCTCTTCGACGGCATGGAGCGGTTTCACCCAAGTGTTGAATTGCTGTTCCGGCAGCTCGCTTTCGAGTGCGCCGACACAGCGTGTCCAGGTTGCGCTCAATCGGGCGGCCCTTACGATCAAAGTGCGGGGGAAAAGGGGTCGAAGTCTATACCGTTCGGGAGCCGGGCCGGAAGCGCTCGCGTATTGACACGGGAAGGCCCCAACGGTACTTTGCCCGCCCATTTTGCGCCCTATTTCCCGGACCTCCTGAACCATGAAACGCACTTACCAGCCGAGCAAGGTCCGACGCGCACGCACGCACGGTTTTCGCGCCCGCATGGCCACGAAGAATGGCCGCAAGGTGCTGGCCCGGCGCCGCGCCAAGGGCCGCAAGCGGCTGATTCCTTAAGGATTTGTGCCCTCGGCGATCAGCGCGCGCTTTCCGCGCGTCAGTAGGCTGCGCCGGCCATCCGAGTTCAAGGCGGCCTATGCGCAGGGTCGGCGTTTCGGGAACGAGCTGTTGAGTGCAACGGTCCGTGCCAATGAGGGAACGCGCGCGCGGCTGGGATTGTCAATTGCAGCGCGCACCGTCGGCAACGCGGTGCACCGCAATCGGCTGCGGCGGCTGATCCGGGAAAGTTTCCGGCAGCAGGCGCAACTGCCGCCGGTGGACATCGTGATCGGTGCGCGCAATGCGGCCCGCACGGCGTCCCCCGCCGAGTTGCGTGCGACATTGCAGCAGATGTGGAAACAGATCGACGAAGCATGGTCACAAAAATAATTCCGGCGATGCTGCAAGCGTTGATTCGCGTTTACCAGCGCATCGTGAGTCCGCTGCTCGGTCCGCGTTGCCGCTTCTACCCGAGTTGTTCGCAGTACACGCTCGAAGCGCTGCAGGTGCACGGACTGTGGCGCGGCCTGTGGCTCGGCGCGCGGCGCCTCGCGCGCTGCCATCCGCTGCATGCAGGCGGATTTGATCCGGTACCGCCGCCCGATTGTGCAAAGGGACCGCATGTTCACCACGTTTAACCTGCGCGTCACGCTGTGGGCCGCGCTCGCCGTCGCGCTGCTGCTGAACTACGTCACCTGGCTGCACGACTATCCGCCGGCTGCGACGCCGGTCGCTGAACAGACGGTGAGCGCGCCGGGCAGCGCGGCGAATGGCGCGGCTGCGACGACCCTTGGCTCCACGGTTCCGCAAGCCGGTCCAGTGCCCGCGGCGTCCAGCGCTGCGACTCCGGCTGCGCCGGCGATGCAGGGCACAGTGCCAACGTCAGCCGCGGCGAACACGACGCCCGCACTACCGGCCGCCGGCGCGGCGGCCGTTCCCGCCGCGCCGATGGTGCACGTCGTCACCGATGTGCTCGACATGCAGATTTCGCTCGATGGTGGCGAGCTGACCCGCGCCGACCTGCCCGAATATCCGCAGGTCAAGGGAGCGGCCACGCCGGTGCGGCTATTGAACCGCGACAGTGCCGAGAGCCTGTTCGTGCTGCAGTCCGGACTCGCGGGTGCCGCTGGTGCGGCCGCGCCGACGCATCTGGCGCGCTTCAGCGCGGAATCGACCGAGTGGCGCCTGCAGCCGGGACAGGACGAGCTGAAATTGCCGCTCGCCTGGACCGATGGCAAGGGCGTCACGGTGACGAAGTCCTTCACGTTTCGCCGCGGCAGCTACCAGATCGGGCTCGACTACAGCGTCGCTAACGCATCGGCCGCGAACTGGCCGTACGCCCCCTACCTGCAGCTGCTGCGCGACAACGAACCGGTGCCGACCTCGTATTTCCATCCCGAAAGCTACGCATACAAAGGCCCCGCGTACGACGACGGACAGAAGTACCAGAAACTCAAGCTCGGCAAGGAGCCGCCGACGCTGGATCAGCAGATCAACGGCGGCTGGCTCGCAGCGATGCAGCACCATTTCGTCGCTGCCGTCGTGCCGGCTCCCGGCACGCCCTGGCATTACCGGCTGTCAACGCAGGGCAACGTGTACCAGCTGAGTGCGACGGGCCCGTGGCAGCAGGTTGCGCCCGGCGCGACCGAGACGTCGCGGCAGACCTTGTACGTCGGACCGAAGCTCCAGCATCAACTCGAAGCGGCGAGCCCGCGGCTCTACCTCGTCACCGACTACGGGAAACTGAGCTTCCTCGCGCGGCCGCTGTTCTGGCTGCTCGACCACGTCCACACGCTGATCGGCAACTGGGGCTGGACGATCATGGTCGTCACGCTATTGCTCAAGCTCCTGTTCTATCCGCTCTCCGAAGCGAGCATGCGTTCGATGGCGCGCATGAAGGCGCTGCAGCCGCGCATCAAGGCGCTGCAGGAACTGTACAAGGACCAGCGCGACAAACTCGGCAAGGCGACGATGGAGCTGTACCAGAAGGAAAAGGTCAATCCGGTCGCAGGGTGCCTGCCGATGCTGATCCAGATGCCTGTCTTCCTCGCGTTCTATTGGGTGCTGCTCGAGAGCGTGGAGATGCGCCAGGCGCCGTTCATGGGCTGGATCGGCGATCTTTCGGCGAAAGATCCGCTGTTCATTTTGCCGGTGATGATGGCGGGCGCGAACTTCATCAACTTCAAGCTCAACCCGCAGATGGGCGATCCGACGCAGCAGAAGATGTTCATGATCATGCAGATCGCGATGCCGGTCATGTTCGCGTTCATGCCCTCGGGGCTGGTGCTGTACTGGACGACGAACACGGTGCTGTCGATCCTGCAGCAGTGGAATATCAACCGGCGCCTTGCCGCCACGGCCAGGGCGCGCAACTAGCGACGCCTCGCGCCGCTTAAGGCCCAGCGCCGCGCCCGCTCACATGATCGATCGCACGGACACCATCGTTGCCGCGGCCACGCCGCCGGGACGCGGCGGCGTCGGCATCGTGCGCATTTCCGGTCTGCTGGCGGCGACGATCGCGCGCACGATGCTGGGGCGCCTGCCGCCGGCGCGCCATGCGACGCACACGAGTTTCAAAAGTATCGACGGCGAGGCGATCGACTCAGGACTGGCGCTGTATTTCCCCGCGCCGCATTCGTACACCGGCGAAGACGTGCTGGAGCTGCACGGCCACGGCGGGCCGGTGCCGATCGAATCATTGATCGCGCAGGCGGTGGCGCTCGGTGCCCGCCGCGCCCATCCCGGCGAGTTCACGCAGCGTGCATATCTCAATGACCGCATCGATCTCGCGCAGGCCGAAGCGGTCGCCGATCTGATCGACGCCGGGAGCGAGGCCGCCGCGCGCGCCGCGTTCCGCTCACTGCAGGGAGAATTCTCGGTGCGTGTGCGCGGGCTCGATGAGGCGCTCGCGCAACTGCGCGCCTACGTCGAGGCGACCATCGATTTTCCCACCGACGAGATCGACCATCTCGGTGACGACGCGCTGCGCGCGCTGTTGAACGATGTGCGCGCGCGGTGCGCGACGCTGCAGGCGAG
>JBOHZW010000211.1:0-1512 GCA_050738715.1 Steroidobacteraceae bacterium
ACTCTACCGCCGCAAGGATTCGCGGTACTGGTGGATCAACCTCGTTCTCCCCGACGGACGACGACTATGCCAGAGCACTCGGTGTGTCTATCGCACCGACGCCGCGGCCTTCGTCGTCAGCCTGAAGAACGAGCTGCTCGAAGACCGACGACAGGGCTTTCAGCAAGGGCACGCATGGCAGGAAGCTGTCCTGCGCTACCTGCGGGAGTTCGCAGACAAGAACAGCCTCTCCGATGATCGCGATCATCTGAGAAAACTGGACCCTTACCTGCGAGGCCGCGCGCTGGGGGCGATCGACATGACGGTGCTGCAGCCGTTCATCGTCGAGCGCACGACGAGAGATGAAGTGGCGAACGCGACGGTCAACCGCGCGCTCGAGGTGGTGCGACGGATTTTGAACGTCGCGCATCAGGAGTGGCGCTGGCTGCGCGTAGTTCCGAGGATCCGCATGCTGAAGGAACCGCGCCGCCGGGTGCGGTTCCTGCGGCGCGAGGAG
Source organism: Steroidobacteraceae bacterium (assembly GCA_050738715.1). GTDB lineage: Bacteria > Pseudomonadota > Gammaproteobacteria > Steroidobacterales > Steroidobacteraceae > FEN-1191. The sequence continues at coordinate 497 of JBOHZW010000211.1, forward strand.
GCCGACCGCTTGATCGAGGTACTGCCCAGGCACTTGCAACCCGTGGTGCGCTTCGCGCTCGCGACGGGATGCCGCGAGGGAGAGATCCTGGGGCTCGAATGGAGCCGGGTCGATCTTGAGCGCGGTGTTGCCTGGCTCGATCACGGCACGACCAAGAACGGCGAAGGTCGCGGCATTCCGTTGAATGCCGATGCACGCGCCGCGCTGGAAGCCTGTGTAGGCCAGAACGAACGCTGGGTGTTCACCTACGCAGGACGGCGGATCTTCAAGAGCTCATCGGCCTGGGACACCGCAAAGCGCAAGGCGGACATTCGTGATTTCCGCTTTCACGATCTGCGGCACACCTGGGCGAGCTGGCACGTGCAGAACGGCACGAGCCTGCAGGAGCTGATGGAATTGGGCGGATGGAAAACCTTCGAGATGGTGCTGCGCTACGCGCACCTCGCGCCGGAGAAATTGCTCTCGGTGGCGAGGCGGATCGAGCGGGCACCCTCGGCGGCTAACAGCACGCCCATCGTTGATGAGGTGGTCCGGAACGTAGCGCCGAACGCTACGTTTTCGCTACGTTCCGTGCACTGAGCGACGCTCGCGGCGCGCTAAGTTTTTGATTGATTGGCGCGCCCGGACGGATTCGAACCGCCGACCACCTGGTTCGAAGCCAGGTGCTCTATCCAACTGAGCTACGGGCGCCCTGATTGCAGGGGCCGTATGGTGTCACGACCGGACGATGTACACCATTGGAGCGCCGTTGGGCGCGGGCCGGTTCAACAGTTTCAAGATCCGGCCGTATCCATGCTCGCGCGCCGTGTTGCTGATATCGGTGCGCAACGCTGCCGCCGCGCCGCTGCCCTGCAACTGCAACAACTCCCACGCAGCAACTTTCGCCTCGAGCGACCAGCCCAGCCAATGACGCCGTCCGGCATCGGCCGCCAGCGCCAGTAGTTTCTGCGCCGCCGACGCGTCCCGTCCCGTCATGCCAGCCAGCAGGTCGAGCGCGATGTCCACCACATAGATCT
>JBOHZW010000212.1:0-1594 GCA_050738715.1 Steroidobacteraceae bacterium
AACTCGCTGCAATTCGCGCTCGGCAGCGCGGCGCTGGCGTTTGGCCTCGGCGCCTTGTTTGCCTGGATCAACGAACGCACCGACACGCCGTTCAAGACGCTGTTCTTCGCGCTCGCGCTCATTCCGCTGGTGATTCCCGGCATCCTGTTCACGGTTTCCTGGATTTTCCTCGGCTCGCCGAAGATCGGCATCATCAATCTGGTGCTGCAGCACGCGTTCGACACCGACATCGTGTTCATCAACGTCTATTCCATGCCCGGCATGATCTTCGTCGACGGGCTGCACTATTCGCCGATGGCGTTTCTGCTGATGACGGCGGCGTTCCGCGCCATGGACCCGTCGCTGGAGGAATCCGCGCTGATGAGCGGCGCGAGCGTGCCGCAGATCGCATGGCGAGTGACGCTCAAGCTCGCCTGGCCGGCGACGGTGGCGGCGCTGCTCGTGCTGTTCGTGCGGGCGCTGGAGTCGTTCGAGGTGCCGGCGCTGCTCGGCCTGCCGGTCGGCATCGAGGTCTACACTTCCGCCATCTACGACGCCATCCACAAGTATCCGAGCGAAGTCGGGCTCGCCTCCGCCTACGCGGTGACGCTGCTCGCCATCACGTCGGTCTGCATCTATCTGCAATCGCGGGTGGCGCGCGGCGGCGGCCGCTATGCGACCGTGACGGGCAAGGGCTTTCGCCCGCGCGTCATGAGCATCGGCCGCTGGCGCTATCTCACCGCCGCGGTTTTCATCCTCTATTTTGCCGTCGTGGTGGTGCTGCCCTTTCTGGTCCTGGTGTGGTCGTCGCTGCAGCGCTTCGACAGCGTGCCGTCGATCGCCGCGCTCAACAATCTCTCGTTCGATTCCTACCGCGCGGTATTGGCGTATCCGGCAATCGGCACCGCGATCTGGAACAGCATCGTCCTGTCGCTCGGCAGCGCAACCCTGATCATGCTGGCGACCTCGGTGCTGTGCTGGATCGTGGTGCGGACAAGGCTTCCGGGACGTTGGCTGATCGATAACCTCGCCTCGCTGCCGCTGGTCTTCCCCGGCCTCGTGCTCGGGCTTGCGATCATGACCTGCTACCTCGTCCTGCCGATCGGCGTTTACGGCACGCTCTGGATCATGCTGATCGCCTATGTGACGCGGTTCTTGCCCTACGGCATGCGCTACAACGGCGCCTCGATCCTGCAGCTTCACAAGGAGCTGGAGGAATCCGCGGCGATGAGCGGGGCATCCTGGGGCATGGCGTTCCGCCGCATCGTGCTGCCGCTGCTGAAGCCCGGCCTGATCGCCGGCTGGATTTACATCGTGATCGTCTCGATCCGAGAGCTCGCCAGCTCGATCCTGCTCTATAGTCCGGGCACCGAGGTGGTGTCGGTCATGATCTGGGAGTTGTGGCAGAATGGACAATATGTCGAATTGTCAGCACTGGGAGTCATGATGATCCTGGCGCTGTTCGCCTTCGTGCTGGTGGCGCAGCTTATCGGCCGAAGATTTGGCATCGCGGAGAATGCGTAGGGTGGGCACGGTGCATACTGTGAGTCTTCGCGTGGGCAAAATCGGGCGGACGCCGTGCCCACGCATCGCGGGCGCGTCGAACGATTTTACC
>JBOHZW010000213.1:0-7530 GCA_050738715.1 Steroidobacteraceae bacterium
GAAGTACGCCGGTGTCCTGCGTCGGGAAAAATCCCTTGGGGATGATGATGTACAACAGTGCCGTCAGCACCAGCGTACCGACCGCGACGCCGAGCGTCAGCGGCTGGTGATCGAGTACCCATGTCAGGCGCCCTCCATACCATTCGAGCAGCCGCGAGTACCACCCGGTCGTCCCGGCCCCAGGGGCGTCGGCCTGCGCTTGCGCGTCGCCGTGCGGCGACGCGTCGCCAGCCGCATGCGAGCGCAGCAGTCGTGCGCACATCATTGGCACCAGCGTTAGCGAAACGACGGCCGATATCAGTATCGTCACGGCCAGGGTCGCCGCGAACTCGCGAAACAGGCGGCCGACCACGTCCTGCATGAACAGCAGCGGAATCAGCACCGCGACGAGCGAGACCGTCAGCGAGATGATCGTAAACCCGATCTGCTTCGAACCCTTCAGTGCCGCATCCAGCGGTTTGTCGCCTTGCTCGAGGAAGCGCGCGATATTCTCGATCATGACGATTGCATCGTCGACGACGAACCCGGTGGCGATGGTCAGCGCCATCAGCGACAGGTTGTTCTGGCTGAAGTGAGCCAGGTACATGACGCCGAATGTGCCGATCAGCGACAGCGGCACCGACAGCGCTGGAATGACCGTCGCCGGCACATTGCGCAGGAACAGGAAAATCACCAGCACGACCAGCGCCACGGCCAATGCCAGTTCGAACTGCACGTCGCGAATTGAAGCCCGGATCGTCGTCGTGCGGTCGGTGAGTACCTGCACCTCAACGCCCGCGGGGAGCGAGGCCTGCAAGCTTGGCAGCAGGCCCTTGATGCTGTTGACGACATCGACAACGTTGGCGTTGGGCTGGCGCTGTACGTTGATGATCAGCGCCGGCGTGTTGTTCATCCAGCCGCCGAGCTTGGTGTTTTCCGCGCCTTGCACCAGCGTCGCCACATCGCTGAGCCGCACGGCGGCGGAGTTGCGATAGGCGACGACGATCTGCCCGTACTCCGCGGCGCTCTTGAGCTGGTCGTTCGCGTTGATCGTGTACGCGCGCGTCGGTCCATCAAACGTGCCTTTCGGTCCGTTCTGGTTCGCGACCGAGATCGTCGTGCGCAAGTCGTCAAGGTTCAATCCATAGGCCGCGAGCGCCTGCGGATTCACCAGCACGCGCACGGCCGGGCGCTGTCCACCGCTGATGCTGACGACACCGACGCCGCGCAGCTGCGCAATCTTCTGCGCGATGCGCGTATCTGCCATGTCTTCGACTGCGGTCAGCGGCATCACTTTCGATGTGAGCCCAAGCGTCAGCACCGGCGCATCGGCAGGATTTACCTTGGCGTAGATCGGCGGTGCCGGCAGGTCTTGCGGCACCAGGTTCTGTGCGGCGCTGATCGCGGCCTGCACCTGCTGTTCGGCGATGTCGATGGCGAGGCTCAGGTCGAACTGCAGCGTGATCACCGATGCGCCGGCCGAACTGGTAGAGGACATCTGGTCCAGCCCGGGCATCTGTCCGAACTGCTTTTCCAGCGGGGCGGTGACGGCCGAAGTGATTACCTCGGGGCTCGCGCCCGGGTAGAACGTCTGCACCTGGATGGTTGGATAGGCAACTTCCGGCAGCGCCGATAGCGGCAGCTGCAGGTAGGCCACAATGCCGACGAGCAGGATCGCGATCATCAGCAGCGTAGTGGCCACCGGCCGCAGGATGAAAATGCGCGAGGGATTCATCGTTGTCGTCGCAATGCGGCCGCGCTCGCGCCGCCGATCATGAAGGCGGTGCGCCGCCGGCTGGCCGCCTGCCACCCCACTTGTGCCCGCCTGTGCCTGCGCCCCGATGTTGCCGGCCGTCTGCAGGCGCCTGTGCTGCACCCGCGGCCGCGCCCTTGGCCGCGCCCGCGCCTGCGCCCGCCGTATTCTGCGGCAGCATGACTGTCGCGCCATCGCGCAGGCGATCGCCGCCTTCGGTCACGACAATGTTGCCGGCCTGGAGCCCGGATGTAACGGCCACTCGCTCGCCGTCGACTGCGCCGAGCACGATCGGACGCACGCTGACGGTGCTGTCTGCGGCCACCAGGTAGACGAAGGTGCTGTTGAGGCCGCCGGGCGCGCCGTGCTGAACGGCCGCGATCGGGATGATGACCTGGTCTTTCTGCACGTCCTGCAGCACGCGGATATTGACGAACTGGTTGGCGAACAGCGCACCATCCTCGTTGTCGAATTGCGCGCGCATCTTGATCGTGCCGGTGGCCGGATCGATCACGTTGTCGATACTCTGCAGCTTGCCGTCGGCCAGCTTGGTCGTGTTCGCCTTGTCGTAGGCCTCGACCGTGAGCACCGCGCCATTGTGCAATCGCTCCTGCACGCCGGGCAGTTTGTCCTCCGGCATCGGGAAGATCACCGACACAGGTTGCAGCTGCGTGACGACGACGATGCCGTTGGCATCGCCCGGCGTCACATAGTTGCCTTGGTCAACCTGCCTCAATCCGACGCGGCCCGCGACCGGCGCAGTTATATGCGTGTACTGCAGGTTGAGTTGCGCGTTGGCGACTTGCCCGTCATCCGTCGACACCGTGCCCTCGAGCTGTTGCACGGTCGCCTTCTGCGTGGCGACCTGTTGTTCGGCCACTGAACCCTTGGCGCCCAGGTCGATGTAGCGCGTGAGGTCGACGCGCGCATTGGCGAGCAGCGCCTGGTCGCGATGCAGGTTGCCTTGCGCCTGCACGAGGGCTGCCTGGTACGGTCGGGGATCGATTTGCGCCAGGAAATCGCCGCGCTTGACGAGCTGGCCTTCCTTGAAACCGATTTGCTGTAGTTGGCCGCTGATCTGCGTCTTGACCGTCACGGTAGCCAGTGGCGTAACGGTGCCAAGCGCAGGCAGCCGGATGTCGATGTCGCCGGTCACCGCCGTGGCCGTAGCGACCGCCATCGGGCCATTGCGTCCACGCTCGGCTTCAGCCTGCAGCGCGCTGTTATGGCGGACGATGAACACGATCGCGGCGATGACAATGATGGCGACGACCGCAATCACGATCGTCGCGCGCCGTGTCAGCCGGCGGCGCCGGCGGGCGCCGCCATCGGGTGTGGCGAGGTCGTCAGTCATCATGCGGACTCATGATAACCCGGTAAAACGCGCGACGGCGAATTGGGCCGACATGCGTGAAGCGATCTTCACGCGGCGACAGGCGCACGCAGCCGGGGCGCACCATCGCCGGGCTGGCCGGCGCGCAATTCCGGATGGCGCCGTTCGAGCAGCGCCTTGAGTCCGAGCGTCACGAGCGCCAGCATGGCCAGCACGGAAGCCGTGGCGAATGCACCGACGAAATTATATTCGTTGTACAGGATTTCGACATGTAGTGGCAGCGTGTTGGTCTCGCCGCGGATGTGCGCGGAGACCACCGACACGGCGCCAAATTCACCCATCGCGCGGGCATTGCTCAGCAGGATGCCGTACAGCATGCCCCAGCGCACATTGGGCAGCGTGACAACGCGGAAGATGCGCCACCCGCCGGCACCCAGCGACAGCGCGGCCTCTTCGTCATCGCGACCCTGCGCTTCCATCAGCGGGATCAGCTCGCGCGCGATGAACGGAAACGTGATGAACGTCGTCGCCAGCACCATTCCGGGCACGGCGAAGATGACGTGGAAATTGTGTGCGCCGAGCCAATCGCCCAGCCAGCCGCGAGCGCCGAACACCAGCACGAAGATCAGGCCGGCGATGACCGGCGAAACCGCGAAGGGCAAGTCGATCAGCGTCAGCAACAGTCCCTTGCCGCGAAACTCGAACTTGGTGATCGACCAGGCGGCGGCGGTGCCGAAGACCATGTTTAACGGCACGGAAATTGCCGCGACCGTCAACGTCAACCGCATCGCTGACAACGCGTCGCCGTCGGACAGTGCGGCCAGGTAGGGCTGCACGCCCTTGGCCAAGGCTTGCGCGAACACGGTGATCAGCGGCAGCAGCAGGAACACGGCCATATAGAGCACGGCGATCCCGATCAGCAGGTAGCGTCCGGCGACGCGCGCGCCGCTGGAGGCCCCGGGAAAATCCTCGCGCCGCCTCATCGCTTGGCCTGGTAGCGGCGTTGCAGCGCGAGCTGCGCCGCGTTGACGATGAACATCATCGCGAATGAAAGCAGCAGCATTGCCACGGCGAGCACCGCGGCCTCGACGTATTGGAACTGCTCCAGCTTGGTCATGATGACCAGCGGTACGACCTCCGATACCAGCGGAATGTTCCCGGCGATGAAGATCACCGAGCCGTATTCGCCGAGTGCCCGCGAAAACGCCAGCGCGCTTCCGGTGATCAGTGCCGGCAGCAATGCGGGGAAGATCACGCGCCTGAAGACGAGCAACGGTCGCGCTCCGAGCGTCTCGGCTGCGCGCTCCACGTCCTCATCGAGGTCGGCCAGCACCGGTTGCACGGTCCTGACGACGAACGGCAAACCTATGAAAGTCAGCGCTACGACCACGCCGAGCGGCGTGAACGCGACGTGTATGCCGAGCGGTGCGAGCAATTGGCCGAGCCAGCCGTTGGGCGCATACAGCGTCGTTAGCGCGATGCCCGCCACTGCGGTCGGCAGTGCGAACGGCAGGTCGACGAGCGCATCGAGCAGGCGCCTTCCAGGGAATTCGTAGCGAGTGAGCACCCATGCGATCAGCAGGCCAAAGACGGCATTGACCAGCGCGGCCGCGATGCTGGCCACTATGCTGAGGCGAAACGACGCCAGCACGCGCGGCTTCATCAGCACGTGGTACCACTCCGTGAGCGGCAGATGCGCCGCGCTGACGAAAGCAGCCGCCAACGGAATCAGCACGATCAGCGCCAGGTACGTCACCGTGTAGCCCATCGTGAGCCCGAAGCCCGGCAAGATCTGCTGACGCGGGGCCTTGGGAAGGCGCAGTTTGTCGGCCAGGCTCATGCTTCGACCGCGAACAGCACGGGCACGCGTGATTGCTGGCTGAGCAATAGCGCGAGATCGCCGCGCAACGACGCGTCGAGTGCGGATGGCGTTGACGGCAGATCAAGCACCAGCAGCGGCGAATGCGGCAGCGCGCGCACTTGCGCGAGCCATTCCAGTAGGCTTCCGTTGAAGCATTCGCCGCGCAGCCCGGCGCTGCCACCAGACTTGTCCTGTTGGGTCGCGGCGGCTTCCGCGCGGCCTGCATGCCCGGACTGCAGCGTGACTGCAATCGCCTCGACTGGCAGATGACGCATGACGCTGGCCACGAGCGTGGACAGCGCGCCACTTTGTTTTTGCGGATCGCGTGCGTGCACCAGCATGCGCGCCGGTAGCTCCGGCGAACTGGGCAGGCACAGGATGCGGCGCGCGCCCATGGCAACTGCGGATCTGACTTCATCAGCCGTCGCGGTGGTCAGTGGCAGCACGCAGATGCCGGCATCGAGCCGCTCGGAAGCCCCGTCGCCGCCGGTGCGACGCATGACGCGCGCCTGCATACTGCGCACGAGTTGCGCGAACAACGGATTGGATTCGAGCGTTCTGGCCTGGGCCGGCGTCGAGGCGATGACCCGGAAGCTGGAGATCGGCGTCGGCAGCGCATGCAGGCGGCGCACGCCGAGATTGACCTGTGCCCCGACGGTCAGCGGCATGACATCCTGTTCCGCAGCGGATCGCAGTGCGTCGACCGAAACACCGTCGCCACCGGCGTCGCCAATGGCCAAGTGCACGTTACTGCGCGGCTCCAGGTCGATGCCGACGTATTGCTGATGGCCGGCGAATGTCAGTGACCGGACGGTGCCACGCGCGAATTGCCGATGCGGGGCGGCGGCGGAGGATGCGGCGCCCAGCTCAATGTCTTCGGGCCTGACAATGAACACGGCTTCCATCCCAGCGGAGGCGGGCGGCATGGCCGCATCGAGTGGCAGCAAAGCGGAGCCGAACTGCAGTCCATCGGTGGAAATTCTTCCCAGGAACAGGTTCGCCGCGCCGAGGAAACGCGCCACGAAACGCGTCGCTGGAAATCGATAAAGCGTCTCGGGTGTATCCGTCTCGAGCAGCCGGCCCGTCTGCATGACGCCGATCCGGTCGGCCAGCGCAAAAGCTTCTTCCTGGTCATGCGTGACGAGGATCGTCGTCATCCCCAGGCGCCGCTGGACGGCGCGCACCGTTTCGCGCAATTCCACGCGGATTTTCGCATCGAGCGCGCCGAATGGCTCATCGAGCAGCAGCACGGCCGGTTCATGCGCCAGCGCGCGCGCCACGGCGACGCGCTGCTGTTGTCCGCCGGAAAGCTGGCTCGGATATCGATCGTCGTAGCCTTCAAGCGCGACCAGTTGCAGCAACTCGCGCCGTCGTGTGCGCCGCGCAGCCGCGCGCATGCGCCGCACGCGCAGCGCGAATTCAATGTTCTCGGCCACGGTCATATGGCGGAACAGCGCGTAGTGCTGGAATACCAGCCCGACGCCGCGCGCGCGCGCCGGCAGTTTCGTTACATCGCGTCCATGGAGCGACAGTCGGCCATGATCGACATGCGTCAGCCCCGCCAGTGCCCGCAGCAGTGTGCTCTTGCCGCTGCCGGATGGCCCGAGCAGTACGAAGAACTCGCCGGTATTGATCTCCAGCGTGACATCGTTGACGACCGGCGTGCCCTGATAGTGCTTGGTGACCTGCTCGATTCGGATGGACACGCGTGCGTCATGCCTATTGTGCGTAGATTCGGTCGAAGATGCCGCCGTCGCTGAAATGGTCGGCCTGTGCTTTTGCCCATCCGCCGAAATCGGCGATGGTCACGAGCACGGGTATCTTGCCGAACTTCGCGGCATATTTCGCGGCTACCGCACCGTCACGGGGGCGATAATAATTGCGGGCGATGATGTCCTGGGCCTCGGGGGAATACAGGTATTGCAGGTAGGCTGCGGCTACTTTGCCGGTACCATGCCGTTGCGCCACCTTGTCGATCACGGCCACCGGCGGTTCGGCAACGATGCTCACGGAAGGGTAGACGATATCGAAGGTTGCGGGCCCCAGTTCCTTCAGGGCCAGGTACGCTTCGTTTTCCCACGCCAGCAACACGTCGCCGATGCCCCGTTGCACGAAGGTGGTAGTCGAGCCGCGCGCCCCCGAATCGAGCACCGGCACGTTGCGGTACAGCCTGGCGACGAATTCCTGCGCCTTGGCCGCATTGCCACCCGGCTGCCTCAATGCGTAGGCCCAGGCCGCCAGGTAATTCCAGCGCGCACCACCCGAGGTCTTTGGGTTTGCCGTGACCACGCCGATGCCCGGCCGCACCAGGTCGCTCCAGTCGACGATGTGCTTCGGGTTTCCCTTGCGCACCAGGAAGACAATCGTCGACGTGTAGGGCGTGCTGTTCTGCGGCAGCCGCTTCTGCCAGTCCTCGGGCAACAGGTGTGCATTGTGTGCGATCGCATCGATGTCACCGGCGAGCGCCAGCGTCACGACGTCGGCCTCGAGTCCGTCGATGACCGAGCGCGCCTGTTTGCCTGAACCGCCATGCGACTGGCGCACGGTGACGGTATCGCCGGTCTGCGCCTTCCAATGGGCCGCGAAAGCTTTGTTGTACTGATC
>JBOHZW010000214.1:0-8788 GCA_050738715.1 Steroidobacteraceae bacterium
GTCGATTCCTCGGCGATCGTCACGGTGCCGGGGTTGCGCGCATGTGTGGTCGCATTGAGTGAGCGCAGGAAATCGATCGCCTCGAGGTTCTCGCGGCCACCGTGGCGATTGGGCACGAAGTTGCCGCGGCGGCCGAAATCGAGGTAGATCATCGAGGCGACCGCATCGACGCGCAGGCCGTCGAAATGGAATTCCTCCAGCCAGTAGCAGGCGCTCGAGAGCAGGAACGAGCGCACTTCATTGCGTTCGTAGTTGAAGATCAGCGTGCCCCAGTCGGCGTGCTCGCCCTTGCGGGGGTCTTCATATTCATAGAGCGCCGTACCGTCGAAACGCGCGAGGCCGTGGCTGTCGCGCGGAAAGTGTCCCGGCACCCAGTCGAGCAGCACGCCGATGCCTTCGCGGTGGCATTGGTCGACGAAATAGCGCAGGTCGTCGGGCGTGCCGTGACGGCTGGTCGGCGCGAAATAGCCGGTGGTCTGGTAGCCCCATGAGTCATCGAGCGGATGTTCGGTCACCGGGAGCATCTCGATGTGCGTGAAACCCTGCGAGCGCACGTAAGGTATCAACGCGGCCGCCAGTTCGCGGTAGTTCAGGAATCGTCCGTCGCCGTGCTGGCGCCAGGAACCGGCATGCACTTCGTAGATACTCATCGGCGCGTGCAACCAGTCGCGCTCGCGCCGCGCGCGCATCCAGTCGCCATCGCCCCAGCCGTAATGGCTGTCGCAGACGATCGAGGCGTTTTCGGGGCGCATCTGCGTGGCGCGGCCGTAGGGGTCGGTCTTCAACCGGACGGTGCCATTGCGGCGCTCGCGGATTTCATATTTGTACAGTGCGCCGGCGCCGAGGCCCGGCACGAACAGTTCCCACACGCCGCTCGAGCCCAGCGTACGCATCGGCAATCGTCGGCCGTCCCATTCGCAGAATGGCCCGACTACGCTGACGCGTTCCGCATTCGGCGCCCAGACTGCAAAGCGCACGCCGTCGATGCCGTCAACCTGAATGCACTGCGCGCCGAGGAACTGCCAGGCGCGCGCTTCGTGTCCTCCGGTGAAGGCGGTCAGGTCGTTGGCCCCGATCGTCGCCCAGAAGCTGTAGGGATCGACGCGTTCATGCGGCGCGTCCTGGTTGTCGCGCCAAATCAATCGATAGTGGTTCGGGAGCGTGCCGACCGGACCCTGCCATTGGAAGAAATCGCCGCCCGGAATGCGCTCCAGCTCGAACCGGCCGTCGATGTTCGCGCTGCGTGCGGCGGGCAGGTAGGCCAGCAGGGTGCTCGAGCCGCCGCGTTCGTGGAGTCCCAGGGTGCCGTGCGGATCGTGGTGCGTGCCGGCCGCGATGCGTCCGCGGTCGTGCGCCAGATCGTCGATCCAGTTGCCCATTGCGAGCGTACTATACTCGACGGGGCTGTTACTGAGATCGATTGCGATGCCTAAGCCAAACCCCAGGACTTCATCGGGACGCTACGTCAGCCGGCTCACCAGCGGCACGCTTGCGGTGATCATGGCCGGCGGACGCGGCGAGCGCTTGCACGATTTGACGCTCAACCGCTGCAAGCCGGCGACGCCGTTCGGCGGCAAGTTCCGCATCATCGATTTTCCGTTGTCGAACTGCGTGAATTCAGGCATTCGCCAGGTCTTCATCATGACGCAGTACAAGGGACAATCACTGATCCAGCACGTGCAGCGCGGCTGGAGCTACCTGCGCGGCGAGTTTGGCGAATTCGTCGACGTCGTGCCGGCGCAGCAGCAGATTGGCGAGCATTGGTACCGTGGTACCGCAGACTGCGTGTACCAGAACCTCGACCTGATTCGCCCGCTTCGGCCCAAGCACGTGCTGGTGTTGGCGGGCGACCATATCTACAAAATGGATTACGGCCCAATGGTGGCCTACCACGTGGAAAAAGGCGCCGACATCACCGTCGGGGTCGTCGAGGTGTCGCGCGACAAGGCGCGCGACTTCGGCGTGCTGTCAGTGACCGAGTGGAACCGCGTGACGAAATTCTCCGAGAAGCCGCAGAATCCGGAGTGCATTCCCGGCCGGCCGGACGTGGCGCTCGCGTCGATGGGCATCTACATCTTCAATGGACGCCTGCTCGAAAAATTGCTGGTCGACGATGCAAAAAACGCGGGCTCGAAGCATGACTTCGGCCGCAACATCATTCCGCCGGCGATTGATACGCTGCAGGTGATCGCGTACCCGTTCACCGACGTGAAGACGCGCGCACAGAACTACTGGCGCGATGTCGGTACCGTCGATGCGTACTACGACGCCAACATCGAGCTGGTGCACGTCGCGCCGGAACTGAACCTGTACGACGAGGAGTGGCCGATCTGGACCTACCAGGCGCACGTGCCGTCGGCGAAGTTCATCCTCGATGAGGACGGGCGACGCGGCATGGCGATCAACTCGATCGTCTCGGGCGCCTGCATCATCTCGGGCGCCGTCATCAACCAGTCGCTGCTGTTCTCGAACGTGCGCGTCGACGAGCGCTCCAGTGTGTTCCGCTCCGTGGTGCTCCCCAACGTGAAGATCGGCACGGGATGCACGATCCGCCAGGCGATCCTCGATGAAGGTTGCGAGGTGCCTGATGGCATGCAGATCGGTGTCGATCGCGGCGCGGATGCCGCGCGCTTCCACGTCACCGACAACGGTGTGGTGCTCGTGACGCCGGAGATGCTGCAAAGAAGCATTGTCGGCGCATGAGTCCGCTTGCGCGCTTCCCCGTGGTGCTGTTGTGGCACATGCACCAGCCGCAGTATCGCGATGCGGTCAGTGGTGAGTACATCCTGCCGTGGACCTACCTGCATGCGATCAAGGACTACGCCGACATGGCCGCGCACCTTGAGGCGAACGACCAAGCGCGGGCGGTCGTCAACTTCGCGCCTATCCTGATCGAACAGCTCGAGGAACTGGCCGCGCGCATCAGCGCGCACCTCACCGATGCGGAACCTCTCCCCGATCCGTTGCTGGCGATGCTGTCGGAAGTGCCTTTGCCGCTCGAACCCGCTGCACGCCAGGCCTTGCTGCAGGCCTGCCTGCGCGCGCAGCGTACGCGGCTCATCGACCGTTACCCCGCCTACGCGGAGCTCGCCGATCTCGCCTTGACTTTTGACACGCCCGAGCGCGTGGGCTACGCCTCCGACCAGTACCTGCGCGACATCGCGATGTGGTACCACATCGCCTGGCTTGGCGAGACCGTGAAGCGCAGCGATGCGCGCGTCGCGGCGCTCATCCAGCACGCGCGCGATTTCGGCCCCGCGCAACGGCGCGTGTTGCTGGAGTTGATCGGTGATCTGTTGGCGGGATTGCTCGGCCGGTATCGCGCGCTCGCCGAACGCGGCCAGGTCGAACTGGCGATGTCGCCGTACGCGCATCCGATCCTGCCACTGCTGATCGATTTCCACGCTGCGCGCGAATCGGTGCCCGCTGCACCGCTCCCACACTCTGCGCGCTATCCAGGCGGCGAGCAGCGCGCGGCCTGGCACATGGAAGAAGGATTGCGGGTTTTCCGCCGCGCATTCGGGCGCGAGCCGGCCGGCTGCTGGCCGTCGGAAGGCGCCATCAGCGCGAGTGCACTCAAGGTGCTCGAAGCACATGGCATGCGCTGGGCCGCAAGCAGCGGCAACGTGCTGCGCGGCTGCCTGCAGGCATATGCGGCGGACGGGCCTGCGGCGCCAGAGTTGCGCATCTGGCAAGTGCCAGGTAGCACGCTCAGCTTGTGCTTCCGACACGACGAGTTGTCAGACCTGATCGGCTTCACGTACCAGGGCTGGCACGGCGACGATGCCGTGCGGCATTTCATCGGCGAGCTCGAACGCATCGCGGCTGCGCAGGCCGGTCAGCCGGGGGCGATGGCGCTCATCGCGCTCGATGGGGAAAACGCCTGGGAACACTATCCGTTCAATGGATACTATTTCCTGCAGGGCCTGTACGCGGCGCTCGCAAGCCACCCGCAGCTTGAGTTGACGACGCTCGGCGATGCGCTCGGACAGCATCCGCAGCGCCAACCACTGCGGCAGGTCGTCGCAGGCAGCTGGGTGCACGGCACCTTAAGCACATGGATCGGCGATCCGGACAAGAACGCAGGCTGGGATCTGCTCGTGCAAGCGAAGCTTGCCGCGGATGAAGTGCTGGCGGACGCTGCATTGTCCGCGCAGCGGCGCACTTCGATCGAGCGCCAGCTCGCGCAGTGCGAGAGCTCGGACTGGTTCTGGTGGTTCGGCGATTACAATCCGTACGCAGCCGTGCGCGATTTCGACCGCTTGTTCCGGCACCAGCTTGCGAGCTTATATCGGCTGCTCGGCCGCAATCCGCCCGAATCGCTGTTGCAGCCGATCTCGGTTGGACTCGGCGCGCCCGAGGGCGGTGGCGTCATGCGACGGGCGCAGGCGTGATGCGGCGCCCGCAGCCATGATGGCCGTGCTTGATCGGCGGCGCAGCGGCGTGCTGCTGCACCCGGCCGCATTGCCGGGGGAGCAGGGTGTCCTCGGACGGGCGGCACGTGATTTCGTCGATTGGCTGGCGAGCGCGGGTTTTTCCGTGTGGCAGGTGTTGCCGCTTGGTCCGGTGGGCGCTGATGGATCGCCTTACTGGGTTCGCTCGGACGATGCCGGAAACACTGCACTCATCGACCACACCGAAGCGCCCGACCCCGCGCAATCGCAGGAATCGTTCGGGCAATTCTGCGCCGCGCAGCGCGACTGGCTCGAAGACTATGCGATATTCGCCGCGCTGAGCCGCGTGCATGGAGCCGCGCCGTGGTGGACGTGGCCTGCAGCACTGCGCGACCGCGATCCGCAGGAGTTACACAGAGTACGCGAGCAGCTGTCGCCCGAACTGCACGCGCTGCGCGTGGGGCAATGGCAATTTGCGCTGCAGTGGTCCGCATTGCGCGCCTACGCACATGCGCGCGGCATTTGCCTGTACGGTGACGCGCCCATTTACGTCGCGCCGGATTCGGTGGCGACGTGGACGCAGCGCGCGCAGTTCCAGTTGCGTGCCGACGGCGCTCCAGCGCTACTCGCCGGTGTGCCGCCGGATTATTTTTCAGACGACGGCCAGCTGTGGGGCAATCCGCTCTACGACTGGGAGCAGGCGCGCCGCGACGGATTCGCGTTCTGGCGCGCGCGCATTTGCGCCGCGCTGCGCCGCTTCGACCTGCTGCGCCTCGATCATTTCCGCGGCCTGGCCGGATATTGGGCCGTTCCCGCCGACGCTCGAACTGCTCGCGAAGGCGAGTGGCTGCCGGCGCCTGGCATGGAGTTGCTGAGCGCATTGCGCGCTGCAATCGGCAGCGACGAGTTGCCGCTGGTGGCCGAGGACCTCGGCGTTATCACGCCCGATGTCGTGGCGCTGCGCCGCGCATTCGACCTTCCCGGCATGCGGGTACTGCAGTTCGGATTCGATGGCGGGGGCGACAATTCGCATCTCGCCCACAATTTCACGCAGCGCACGGTCGTATATACCGGCACACACGACAACGACACGACGCTCGGATGGTTTCGTTCGCTCGATGCCGCCATAGCCGAGCGCGTCCAGGAGTACGTCGGTGCGGGCGCGATGCCGGAGGCGCTCGTGCGCCTGGCGCTGTCCTCCGTCGCCGTGCTGGCAGTCCTGCCGGTGCAGGATTTGCTGCAGCTCGGGAGCGAGGCACGCTACAACGTGCCCGGCACCGCTGAAGGCAACTGGAGCTGGCGCTTGCTGCCGGGCGCATTGACGCCCAGGCTTGCCGCACACTATCGGCAGTTGAACAATCAGTTTGGGCGCTTGCCGTGAACAAGAAACGTCGCGACGTGCCCGCCAAGATGGCCGACATCGCAAGGCTCGCGGGCGTGTCGGCCTCGACCGTCTCCCGTGCGCTGGCGGGCAGTCCATTGGTCGCGGCATCGAAGCGTGATGCGATCCATCGCCTGGCGCGCGAGCGCGGCTACGTCGTCAACACGACGGCACGTAACCTGCGCCTGCAGCGCACGCAATCGATCAGCGTCGTGATTCCGCTGGGGCACGCGGCCGGCCAACAGCTGACCGACCCATTTTTTTCCCAGATGATCGGCCATCTCGCCGATTGCATTACCCAGCGCGGGTACGGCGTATTCCTGCAGAAAGTCGTGCCGCCGATGGACGAATGGTTGTCGCGCCTGATCGCGAGCCACAAGAGCGATGGCATTGTCGTCATCGGGCAGAGCACGGAACATGCCGCACTCGAGGATGCCGCGGCCGCTTACCGTCCGCTTGTAGTTTGGGGCGGACATCTGCCGCGCCAATCGTATTGCACCGTCGGCACCGACAACGTCGCCGGCGCGATGGCGGCCGTGCAGCACCTGATTGGCCTCGGGCGGCGGCGGATTGTTTTCCTCGGCGATCCGGCCGTGCCCGAAATCGGGCTGCGTTACCAGGGATTCCAGATCGCGCACGAACGCGCGCTGCAGCCCGGCGCGCTGCAGCCCGGCGCGCTGCATCCCCAGCACGTCAGCGCGCACCTGACTGCCGCGACGGCATACGAGGCAATGCGCGCGTTCATCCGCTCGGGCGAAAAGTTCGACGCCGTGTTCGGTGCCACCGATGTCATCGCGCTCAGCGCGGTGCGCGCCGTCATCGCCGCCGGGATGTCGGTGCCGGTCGATGTTGCGGTGGTTGGTTACGATGACATCGCGATGGCCGCGCACGCCAACCCATCGTTGAGCACCGTACGCCAGGACGTGCAGCGCGGCGCGAGCATGCTCGTCGATGCGCTGTTCCGCCGCATGGATGGGGAAGATGCGCCATCGGCCACGATGCCGGCGGAACTGATCGTTCGCGAGTCAAGCGGCTAAATCACTGCAAAGCGCCTCATTACCGACCGTTTCGGGCCATACGCGTATCGATGTTTGTATTTGACCGTTACATGTACTGCTGTACATGTAACGCATGAAAACTTTTATCGAACATGACCGCGAGCTGGCGGTCCGGCGGGTCCGTCGCCATCGCGAGACGCTGCGCGAAGCCGGACTGCGGCCCGTGCAGCTTTGGGTGATCGATACTCGCGCCAAGGGATTCGGCGCCGAATGCCAACGCCAGTGCCGGTCCAGCCAGCGGCAAACCTGCCGGCGACGGTTGCGTATGCGCTGGATCAAGTTGCGGCGAGGGGACCTGGTGGCATGGAGTTTTCGGAGACGGATAGCGCCCCAGCAGCCGCCGGAACACGGGATGGTCATCCAGCACGATGCGTTCGACACCCATGGGAAAATCGCCATCGTGCCCGTTGCCAGGCTGCATTTTGCTGAGCGGGACACTGCTCCACTATTGAATGTGGCGATCTGCGATGGCATGCACGCGATGATCGACCAATTGCGGGTAATCCCGCGGCGATCCATCAGAGGTGTGTATGGCCGCGTAGACGTGAAATCCCGACTGGCGGTCGAGCGCGCGTTGGCGCTATTCCTGGGAATCGCCCACTAGCGCGAGTCGCCGCTCGGCGGGGCCGCGCAGCCAGTTGTATGCGAGACCCGCGAACAGAAGCGCTGCGAACGCAGTGGCGAGTTCGAAGCCGTATTTCGTGTCGCCGAAAGCGTCGCTGACCACGGCCATCGCGAACGGGCCGCAGGCAGCCGCGGCCGCGGTGAAAAACAAAATCACGCCGGCGATCGTGCCGTGCTGGTGCACTGGGAAGCAACTGATCCCCTTGGAGTTCAGCGTCGGATAGATCATCGACATGAACAATCCCGAGCACGGCAGGAGCAGAGCCGCGGCGCCGACGCCGCCGGCGATGCTGCCGGCAAAGCAGGCGAAAATCGCGAGGCTCAGCAGCGCCAGCACGCCGGACCAGTGGAATCGACCCAGCAACCAGATGCCAAGGAACCTCCCGCCCGCGCGCAGCGCGAAGAAAATCGTCAGCGCCGATGCGACGAGCCACATCGATGGGCCGGCGTAACCGCGCAGATACGTCGGCATCCACACATAGATGGCGCATTCCGTCGCGACGTACAGGATGATCAGTGTGGAAAAACCGAGCGCGTGAGGGTCGCGCATCAGCCGCAGCGTGCGTGCCAGATTGACCGGCTCTTCACTCGGCCGCGTCATCGCGGGAAATCGTGCGGTCACCGCAACCAGCATCAACACCGCGCAAATGCAGGCGGCGATGACATACAGCCACTTCCATGACAGGCCGTGCGCGAGCAACGCCGCGACAATCGCCGGACCGGCAATCGAGCCGACGCCGAAGCAACCTTCGATCTGGTTCATTGTCGAGGTGTGCTGCCTGGGCGAGTGCGAGATATCGCCGACGAGCGCCAGTGCGCCAATCTTGAAGATGCTGATGCCCAGTCCCGACAAAGCGAGTAATGCGACGAAGTAGCCGAAGCCGCTGCCGAACGCGAACAGCAACGAACTCGCGCCGTAGCAGGCGAGGCCCAGCACGACGGTGCGTTTGCGGCCGATACCGTCGGCGAGGAACCCGAGCAGGATCGCGCCGCAGGCGATTGCGCCCATCGGGACGTATTGAAACGTGCCGGCTGCTTTCTGCGAGAGATGGAATTCGTCGATGACCCTCGAGATCACGGCGCCGACCGCGTCGCTCGTCATCGCGAACATCAGGAACATCGTGCCGATCAGTGCGCGCAGCGCGCGCTCATTCACCGTCATGTGGTCCCCTTAAATCGATTTCATAATAGTGCTCCGCCGGGCGCGCCGCCGGTCGATCCGCCTGCGCGGTCCCGATTACGTTAGGATCAGCCGTTGGGGAAAGTGGGGGTTGCATGACGAACCGGGCGCGGCCGACGCTGACTTTCTGGCAGATCTGGAACATGTGCTT
>JBOHZW010000215.1:0-4495 GCA_050738715.1 Steroidobacteraceae bacterium
GGGCGATGTGTGGTTGTTCCACATGAGCGCCGAGCAACGAAGTATGAAGGCATTTTGAGCGCAACCCTACGGGGCCGGCTCGAGATTGTACAAGGCGGCGTTGCTCCTCCCTCATGTGCAACGAGCACACTTCGGTCGTCGCGCCTTGCCCTGCGCCATTCTGGGCACGGCCGCATCGACGTCCTAAGTGTGAACAGGCCCTAGGCCATGCCTGAATTCAAGAGCATTCCGGTGATCAGCGCTTCCCTGCGCAGCAATGAGCGTCCGCGCAGCGGCGAGAAGTACGTGACGCCGCAGGGATTCACTGCCATCAAGGACGGCGCGCGTGCGCGCGGCGGCGTTGCTGCGCCGGCGCCCACAGGCAAGCCGCGTTGGCTGAAGGCGCCGCTGGCCGCGGGTGCCGGGTACGACGCCGTGCGTCGCACCGTGCGCGAGCACCGCCTCGCGACGGTCTGCGAAGAGGCCAAGTGCCCGAACATCGGTGAATGCTGGAACGCCGGCACCGCCACCATCATGGTCATGGGCGCGGTGTGCACGCGCGCCTGCCGATTTTGTTCGGTCGACACCGGAAATCCGCGCGGCTGGCTCGACGCCGAAGAGCCCGCCAACGTTGCTGCCAGTGTCGAGCTGATGAAACTGCGCTACGTGGTGCTGACTTCGGTCTATCGCGACGACTTGCCCGATGGCGGCGCCGCGCACTACGCCGCCTGCGTGCGCGCCATCAAGCAGCGCACGCCAGGCACCGCCGTCGAAGCGCTGACGCCTGATTTCCAGGGCGTGTTGCGCGATGTCGAGCAGGTGGTCGATTCCGGCGTCGAAGTGTTCGCACAGAACATCGAGACGGTTCGGCGGCTGACGCATCCGGTGCGCGATCCGCGTGCCGGCTATGAGCAGACACTGGCGGTACTCGCGCACGCCAAGGCGCATCGCCCGGAAGTGCTTACGAAGAGCAGCCTGATGCTCGGCCTCGGCGAGACGGATGCCGAAATCGCCGCGTGCATGGACGACCTGCGCGCCGCTAGTGTCGATGTGCTGACCTTGGGCCAGTATCTGCGACCCACCGTCAATCATCTGCCGGTAGAGCGCTTCGTGACGCCCGCGGAATTCCTGCAATACCGCGATTGGGGACTGCAACGCGGCTTTCGCGAGTGCGTGTCCGGTCCGCTGGTGCGCTCCAGCTACCGCGCCGAGCAGGCACTGGCCGGCAACAACGTCGGGCTTGGGATCACGCCGTGAGCGTACCGCTGCAAGCCGCGCTGCCGGCGATTGCGGCCGCAGGAGCGCCGTTGCGGGTCAGATGGCTCGGTCGCGTGCCTTACGAGCCCACATGGCGTGCGATGCAGCAGTTCACTGACGCACGCGACGAACACACCGACGATGAGCTGTGGCTGCTCGAGCACGAGCGGGTATTTACGCTGGGTATGAATGGCGATCGCGCACACGTGCTGGCGCCCGGCGACATTCCTGTCGTGCAGATCGATCGCGGCGGTCAGGTGACGTATCACGGCCCTGGCCAACTGGTCGTCTATCCACTGATCGACATGCGCCGCGCCGGGCTCGGCGTACGTGAGCTGGTCACGGCGCTCGAGCGTTCCGTCATTGACCTGGCAGCGCGTCACGGGATCAGCGCCGAGTGCCGCGCTCGCTCTCCTGGCGTGTATGTGAACGACCGCAAATTGGCCAGCGTGGGCCTGCGCATCCGCCGCGGTGGCAGCTATCACGGTCTCGCGCTGAACGTGCACATGGATCTCGAGCCGTTCCGGCGCATCAACCCCTGCGGCTACGCGGGACTTGAAATGACGCAGCTTTCGGAACTGGGTGGCCCGTCGGATGTCGGGCAAGCGGCGCAGGAATTCGCACCACTGCTGCTCGAGCGCCTACAACACCATTAGCACGCCCGGGACATCTTTCAGGTCGGTGAACAGCGCCTCGATGTGGTCGGCATCGCGCGCGCGAATCGTATACGTGACGCCGACGAAATTGCCCTGCGCCGACGGACGTTCCGTGGCCGTCTCGATGACAGACGCTCCGGCGTGCCTGGCCAACACGGCATCGACATGCGCGCGCGGCTCGGCGCCGGCGCGCAACATTACCTTGATCGGATAGTCACAGGGAAACTGCAGCAGCTTCGCATCGTCCATGCATCCAGCATAGCGCGGCATCGGTGACAAGCGCATCCCTCGCAGCGCAGAATGAGGCCATGTCAGTGATTTCCCGAACGATCGCGCTGCTCGTGATCTCCAATGTGTTCATGACGTTTGCGTGGTATGCGCACCTGCGCAACCTGGCGCAGCGGCCGTGGCTGATCGCGGCGCTCGCGAGCTGGGGCATTGCCCTGTTCGAGTATCTGTTCCAGGTGCCTGCCAACCGCATCGGTCATGCCGAGCTGTCTCTCGGGCAGCTAAAGATTTTGCAGGAGGTCATCACGCTGTCTGTTTTCGTGCCGTTCGCGTGGCTCTACATGCGCGAGCCAGTGCGCCTCAACTATCTATGGGCGGCGTTGTGCATGTGCGGCGCCGTCTACTTCATGTTCCGCAAGTAAGCGATGAGCGCAGCTGCCGCGATTCGCCCCGCCACAGCGGCCGACGCCGCGGTGTTGGCGCTCATCTATAACTACTACATCACGGACACAGTCGTGACTTTCGAGGAATTACCGGTCACCGCAACGGACATGGACGCCCGCCTGGCCGAAACCGGCAATCAAGAACTCCCGTGGCTGGTCGCGCAAACTGATGCCGGCGTGCAGGGTTATGCCTATGCCAGCCGATGGAAAGGACGCTGTGCGTACCGCCATTCGGTCGAGGTAACCGTCTACGTAGAGCGCGAGGCCATCGGACGCGGACTGGGTACGCAGCTGTACTCGGCGCTGTTCGCGGAGCTTGCTCGCAGCGGCTGTCATGTCGCCATTGGCGGCATCACGCTTCCCAATGCAGCCAGCGTTGCATTGCATGAAAAAGCCGGCATGCGCAAGGTCGCGCACTTCAGAGAAGTCGGCTACAAATTTGGCGGTTGGCTGGACGTGGGTTACTGGCAGTGCGTGTTGCCCGCTGCACCAAGCGGCTAGGAATCGCTACTCCTGCGGTGCGGCCGCTGCCAGCTCGCCTCGATCAGCGGCCAGATGCGACGCCACAGCGGTCCGGGCCGTCCATCGCCGATTTGCGCGCCATCGAGACGCGTCACCGGCACGACACCGCGCGTCGCGGCGCTGATCCAGATTTCCTCGGCGTTGCGCAGTTCCTGCTCACTGACGCGTACGCTGCGGCAGGGTATGCCGTTGGCTTGGGCGATTTCCTCGA
Source organism: Steroidobacteraceae bacterium (assembly GCA_050738715.1). Taxonomy (GTDB): domain Bacteria; phylum Pseudomonadota; class Gammaproteobacteria; order Steroidobacterales; family Steroidobacteraceae; genus FEN-1191. Next base: position 3,297 of record JBOHZW010000215.1, read on the forward strand.
GCAAGGCGCGCGTCGTGCCGGGCAGCAACTGGTTGCTGCGCGGCGGCGTGCGTATTTCACCGGCGACGACGATGTGCACGGCCGATGCACTGGCGTCGGTGAGCCAGCCCTCGCGCAACAGGATGGTTTCCGCGGCACCGGCTTCCACCGCCTGCTGGCGCAGCAGCACGTTGGCAAGCAGTGCAACCGACTTGATATCGCAACGTGCCCAGCGGGTGTCCTGCGCGGTGATGCAGGCGAGTCCGTTCTCGGCCAGGTCGGCGGGTGGAACAGGGAGCGGGGAGCAGAACGCGAACACAGTCGGCTCGACATCGGGAAGCGGCGCATGATTGCGGCCGTACTCGGCGCCGCGTGATACCTGCAAATACACATAGACGTTACCGCCGCCATTGGCCTCCGCCAGTTCATGCACGATCTCCGCCCAGCGCGCGTCCTCATGCGGATTGCGGATGCTCAGTTCGCGCAGGCTGCGCCTCAGGCGCCCAATATTGGCCGCCAGTCGCGAGGCGTATCCGTCATGGAAGGCGACGACTTCGTAGACGCCATCACCGAACAGAAAACTGCGATCGAGCGGCGAGATTCGCGCCTCGCGCAATGGCAGCAAGACTCCATTCAGATGACACAGCGATAGCGGCTCGGCCATGGGTAGTGCCTCGATAAATTAGAACCACAGGCTGATGGTGTCGATCATGCGTCGCCACCATCCGCCGGCGCCGACAGCAGCAGTAGGATACAAAGGCACGCGCGCGACCGTCTTGCCCGAGACATCGACCTGCAGTTCGCCAACCGCCGTGGTCGCCGCGAGCGGTGCGATCAGCGGACCACGCACGGTGGCGCGCGTCGTCACCGTCGCGCCTTGTCCGCGCGGCACCATGACCTGCACATCGGCGAGCGGCGCGACCGCAACGTATTGCTCCGTGCCCTTGTAGATGCGGGGTTTCAGCACCATCTCGTGCGCTTTCTTCAGGCTCACCGCTTCGTAGAAATTATAGCCATAGGTCAGCAGTGTGGCGCTGCCGCTTTCGCGGGCGCCGACGCTGTTCGCGCCGAGGACCACCGAAACCAGGCGCATGCCGGAGCGCAGCGCCGAGCTGATGAGGCAGTAGCCCGCACTGTCGGTGTGGCCAGTCTTGAGGCCATCAACGCTCGGGTCGCGCTCGAGCAAGCCATTGCGGTTTTCCTGCCGGATCTTGTTCCAG
>JBOHZW010000216.1:0-3897 GCA_050738715.1 Steroidobacteraceae bacterium
AAGGAAACCGGCATCCAGGTCGAGATCTCGCTGTCGAACAACGAGGAGATCATCTCCAAGCTCCGCGCCACCGGCGGCGCCGGCTTCGATCTTGCGCAGCCCTCGCAGGATCGCCTCATCAGCGCGCAACAGGAATTCCGCATCTACCGGCCGATCGATCTGAGCAAGGTAAAGGTCGATGAATTCCGGCCTGACCTGCTGGAGATCGTCAAGAAGAACGCGACTTACAATGGTGCGCTGTACGCGTTGCCGTATGTGTGGGGCACCGAAGGACTGCTGGTCAATTCGAAGCGCGCCAGCATCAGCGACTACCTGGACTTGTGCCGGCCCGACCTGAAGGGCAAGACCTCGATCCGACTGCGCCGGCCCACGCTGATGGCTTTTGCGCTCGCGCTCGGCAAGGATCCGTTCGCGCTCTATGGCGATACGAAGGCTTACTCGGCGCTGATGGACGAAGTGGGCCGCAAGCTGATCGCCTGCAAGCCGAACTTCCGTTTCTTTTATGACAACAAGGACCAGCTCATCAACGGCGTCCGGTCCGGTGAGATCGTCGCCTCGATGATGTGGGATTCGGTCAGCTGGAAGCTGAACCGCGAAAACCCGGATCTCAAGTACATCAACCCGAAATCAGGCGCGATTGCCTGGCTCGATACGATGGCGCTGCCGGCGCGCGGCCGCAACGAAGCCGGCGCGTACGCCTGGATCAACTTCACGATGCGGCCTGACATAGCGGCGAAGATTGCGGCCTCAATTGGCAACTTCACCGCGTCGAAAGGCGCCGAAGACCTGATGGATCCGCGCACCAAGGCACAGTTCGCCGAAAGCTTTCCCGATGGCATGAAAAACATGAAGTGGTATCCGACGATACCGCCTGGCCTCGAGGAGATCGAGGGCCGCGTGCTCGATCGCGTCAAGGCGGCCAATTGAGCGTGGCGGTGGCAACGGACGCCGGCGCGCCGCCCGACCTGGAAGCGCGTGGAGTCGTCAAGCGCTTTGCCGACCACACGGCGGTGGACCAGGTTTCGTTCAGCGTCGCGCGCGGCAGCTTCTTTTCGATACTGGGGCCATCCGGCTGCGGCAAGACCACGCTGCTGCGCATGATCGCCGGATTCATCGCGCCCGACGCAGGTGAAATCCAGATCGGTGGGCGCAGCATGGCCGGCGTCGCGCCGAACCGGCGCCCGGTCAACATGGTGTTCCAGCACCTGGCCTTGTTCCCGATGATGAGCGTCGGCGAGAACGTGGCCTTCGGCCTCGCGCGGCGCGGCGTGGCGCGTGCGGAACGCATGCGCAAGGCGGAGGCCATGCTTGAGCGTGTCAGCCTCGGCGGGTCTGGGCGCAAGCGCGTCGATGAATTGTCAGGCGGGCAACGCCAGCGTGTCGCGATCGCACGCAGCCTCGTGCTCGAGCCAACCCTGCTGCTGCTGGATGAGCCGCTGGGTGCGCTTGACCTGAAATTGCGCGAGCACATGAAGATCGAACTGAAGCAATTGCAATCGGCGTTCGGCACGACCTTTGTCTACATTACGCACGACCAATCGGAAGCCCTCGTGCTCTCCGACCACGTGGGTGTCATGAACCGCGGCCGCTTCGAGCAACTCGGAACGCCACAGGAACTGTACTACTCGCCGGCGACACCGTTCGTCGCCGCCTTTGTCGGTGCAAACAACCGCATTGCGGGCAAGGCAGACAGTGTCAACGGCGAGCTGGTCGATGTCTCGACTGGCAACGGCTGGATGGTCCGCGCCCGACGCAACGGTGCGATTGCAGCGGGCGGAGCCGTGGAAGCCTTCGTGCGACCGGAAGCGGCGAGCATTGGGCGCACGCACGGCGAACTGGCTGCACTCGCCGGCCAGATGGTGCACGAAGGGGAGGTCGAAAGCCTGCTGTTCGACGGCGCCAACTCTGCGGTATTGATCCGCGAGGCGAAGAGCCGTTTCGAGTTCCGCATCGCGCTGCCGCAGACCGGACGTTACGCGGACCTCAAGGTCGGCGAACGTATCTACTTCAGTTTCGACCCCGACCGCGCGGTCTGCTTCGCGGCGGCCTCATCGTATGCTTGAAGCCACCGCGAGCTCGGTGTGGCAGCGCCGGTTGATGCTGGGCCTGTTGCTGGCGCCGGCGCTGATCTGGCTGTTCGCGCTGATCGTCCTGCCGCATCTCGACCTGGCGCTGCTGTCTTTCCGCGAACAGGTGGCGCCGCGCGAGTACATGCCGAGCCTGGCTCAGTACCGCACCTTCTTCGCCGAGCCGCTCTACTGGCATGTGTTCGCGCGTACGGCGATCCTTTCAGCGATTGCGACCGCGCTGACGCTGCTGATCGCGTTTCCCGTTGCGTGGACGATCGCGAAGCTGACGCGTGGCCGCACCAGCGCGCTACTGTTCGTCGTGTGCCTGATCCCGTTCTGGGTCAGCGAAACGGTGCGCACGCTCGGCTGGATGATCCTGCTGCGCGAATCCGGCGTGCTGCCGGCCTTCCTCGTGCAGCTCGGCATCACGCAGGTTCCGGTCGAGTTGCTCTATCACGACGCGACGATCCTCGTCGGCCTCGTCTATACATCATTGCTGTTCATGGTCGTGCCGCTGGTCGGAAGCCTCGAAAGCCTCGACAACTCGTTGATCGAAGCTGCATACGACCTGGGCAGCAGCGGTTTCGCCGTCCTGCGCAAGATCGTCATTCCGCACGCTGCGCCTGGCATCACGGCCGGGTGCATCGTGGTATTCATGCTGACGCTCGGCAACTACCTGACGCCGACGCTGCTCGGCGGCAAGAACTCGCTGTGGTTTACCGAGCAGATCTACACGCAGTTCATTACGCGCTTCAACTGGGAACAGGGCGCGGCATTTGGTTTCCTGCTGCTGGCGCTGTCGACCGCCATGGTGTGGATAGGGCTGAAGCTGAGCGGGCAACGTTTCAGCGATGTCATGCGGCGCACATGATTCCTTCACTCCCAAGACCGCTATGGCTACGCGCTTCGACCGTCGCGTTCCTCGTGGCGTTCCTGATTTTCCTGTTCCTGCCGCTGGTCATCGTGGCGGTGTTTGCATTCAACAATGCCAACTACCCTGCTCCGCCCTGGCACGGCTTCACGCTCGACTGGTTCCTCGGCAACGACGCGCTGGGACGCGTCGGGCTGTTCAGGGATTCGCAACTCCTCGCGAGCATCTGGACCAGCTTCGTCGTCGCCTGCTGGGTCACCGTATTGTCGGTCGCGGTTGGAACCGCCAACGCTTTCCTGATGGAGCGTGGCCAGTTTCCCGGCAAGGGCGTGCTGTCGATGCTGATGCTGGTTCCGTTGGTGATTCCGGGCGTGATCCTCGGCATATCGATTCTCGCATTCGCGAGCCGGGTCGCCGATCTGGCCAGCGACTTGTTCGGCTGGGAGCTCGACTTCCTCCGGCCCGGGTTGCCGTTGGTCGTACTGGGGCAGTTCTCATATATCGTCGCGATCGCAACGCTGACCATCAGCGCAAGGCTAAAGCGCTTCGATCGCACGCTCGAGGACGCGGCGCTGAACCTGGGCGCGACGCGGCCGGCGGTGCTGCGCACGATCACGCTGCCCTACCTGCGGCCGGCGCTGATCGGCTCCGCCGCGATTGCCTTCCTGATGTCGTTCGAGAACTTCAATACGACGCTGATGCTGGTCGGCGCCGACTCGCCGCTGACGATCATGATGTACGGTCGGATGCGCGAGGGTGCCACGCCGGTGCTGAATGCGGTGAGCCTGTTCCTGATGGTCGCTTCCGCTCTGCTCGCGCTGACGCTGATGCGGCGCAGTGAGCGCCGCGACGCCTGAACCGCCTCCGGGGCCTGTGAACAGGCCCTAAGCGCACTGACGCTTTTACACACGGAATTGTCGCTATTGGAGCGCTCATGGGCACGCCAGTGGCTAGACT
>JBOHZW010000217.1:0-3284 GCA_050738715.1 Steroidobacteraceae bacterium
CCAGAGGTTCGTGCCATCAGCGACAAGCAGCTGCGCGCCCGCGCCGCTCGGCGTGTATTCCCAACGGAAACGCCCGGGACGGCGCACCAGCAAGCTGCCCTGCCCCGTCTCCAGCTGTTTTCCCGCGGCGTCGACGACGACTTGCGAGAATTTCGCGCGCAGCGTGGTCAGCCCGTCGAGGTAGCGATCGAGTGCGGTGGTAGCGCCGGCGGCCGGTGTGACTGCGTTAGTTGCAGCTGCCACGAACCAAAGCGCAGTAAACATCAAGGCGGTGCGCACACGGAACCCTGGCACTTCAAGCCCCGGGCGGAGGCGGCGCGAGCACTTCGCGCGCACCGTTCGATTGCAGCGGACCGACGAGTCCGGCGCTTTCCATCGCCTCGATCAATCGCGCGGCGCGGTTGTAGCCGATCTTGAGCCGGCGCTGCACGTAGGAAATAGAGGGCTTGCGTTCGCGCACGACGATGCCGACGGCTTCATCGTAGAGTGGATCCTGCTCCGCATCGGTGTTGGATCCGCCCATCTCGTCTTCCTCGCCCGAGATGCCGACCAACGGCTGCGACGGTCCATCGAGCACGGCCTGGATATAGGTCGGCGCGGCGGTCGTTCGGAGCGCATCGACGACGCGGTGCACCTCCGCATCACTGACGAACGCGCCGTGCACGCGCGTCGGAATTGCCGTGCCCGGTGGCAAATAGAGCATGTCGCCATGACCAAGCAACGATTCGGCGCCCATCTGGTCGAGGATCGTGCGCGAATCGACGCGCGCCGAAACCTGGAACGCAATGCGCGTCGGAATGTTGGCCTTGATGAGGCCGGTGATGACATCGACCGACGGACGCTGCGTCGCGAGGATCAGGTGAATACCCGAGGCGCGCGCCTTCTGCGCCAGTCGCGCGATCAGCTCCTCGACCTTCTTGCCGACAATCATCATCAGGTCGGCGAGCTCGTCAATGATGACGACGACGAACGGCAGCGCTCCGAGATCCGGAATCTGTTTCTGGTCGATTGACGGATCGTTCGCGGCACGCATCGTCAGGATCGGATCGCGAATCGGCTTGCCGGCGGCGATGGCATCCCTGACGTGGCGGTTGTAGCCGGAAATGTTGCGCACACCGAGCGCCGACATCAGCTGGTAACGCCGCTCCATCTCCGCCACGCACCAACGCAAGGCGTTCGCCGCCTGCTTCATGTCGGTGACGACCGGCGCGAGCAGGTGCGGAATGCCCTCGTACACCGAAAGCTCCAGCATTTTCGGATCGATCATGATCAGCCGCACGTGCTCGGCCGTGCTCTTGTAGAGGAGCGAGAGCACCATCGCATTGATCGCGACCGATTTGCCGGAGCCAGTCGTGCCGGCGATCAACAGGTGCGGCATGCGCGCCAGGTCGGCGACCATCGGTGCGCCGCCAATGTCCTTGCCGAGCGCGAGCGCGAGCGGCGAAGCCACTTCATCGTAGGCCTTGCTCTTGATGATTTCGCCGAGCGTGACCACTTCGCGCTTCTCGTTCGGAATCTCGAGCCCCATGACCGATTTGCCCGGGATCACCTCGACGACGCGCACACTCGTCGTGGACAGCGCGCGCGCCAGGTCTTTCGCGAGACCGCTGATCTGGCTCGCCTTGACGCCCGGCGCCGGGCGCATCTCGAAGCGCGTGATCACCGGGCCCGGGTGCACGGCGACGACTTCAACCTCGACGCCGAAATCGCGCAGTTTCAGTTCGACGAGGCGCGACATCGCCTCCAGCGCTTCGGCCGAATACGACGGTTCGCGCGTGCCCGGATCATCGAGCAGTTGCAGCGCCGGCAGTTCGCCCGCCTGCGGCGGATCGAACAACGGCACCTGCCGCTCTTTCTCCGCACGCTCGCTCTTCGGTGCGACCGGCGCCGGCGCTTCGATACGCGGCGGCGGACGCGCGCGGATCTTCTTCACCTCGGCTTCGCCCGCTTCCATGCGCGCCTGCTTGCGCAGTTGTCCATCGCTGACCTCACGCGTGACTTGCCGGCGTTCACGGAGGTAGCGGATACCGCGCCACACCGCGGCGCCCAGGCCGTCGATGACGCGCAGCCACGAGATACCGAAGGCCACGCCGACGCCGGCTGCCCAGGCCGCAAGCAGGATCAGCGTGGCGCCGAGCAGGTTTAGTCCGCTCGCCAGGCCGTTGCCCATCGCCATCCCGACCACGCCGCCGGCGCCCTGGCGCAATGCGCCCGGACTCCAGTGCAAACCCGTCAGCGCACAGCTGCACAGCAGCAACACCGCGAAACCGATCGCGCGCACCAGCATGTTGACGCGGGATGTCACCTCATTGTCCGCGTGGCCCCTGCCCAGGCGAATGGCCGTGACGCCGAGCCCCAGCGGCAGCAGGTAGGCCGGCTTCCCGAACAGGAAAAACAGGAAATCAGCGACGTAGGCGCCCGTGCTGCCGACGCGGTTGTGTATGCCCTCACCGAGACCGGTCGACGAAAATCCCGGGTCGCGCGCATCGAAGCTCAGCAACGCCACGAGGATCACCAGCGCCACGACGCCTAAACTGATCGCGGAGGCTTCGCGCAGGCCGCGGGCGACGCCCGCCGAAAAACGCGGCGGTAACTTCGAGTTGGCCTGGGAACTGGTCAATGCGTCACCATAAATATATCTATTGATGACTTGGCCTTAGGCGCCGCGTTACTTACCATCAATGTTGTGTCGTCGGGAAATTCATCGGGAAATTGTACATGAGCGCCCTTACCCACCGCCGGTTGATCATCCTGGGCTCTGGCCCTGCGGGCTACAGCGCCGCCGTCTACGCCGCGCGCGCCAATCGCAAGCCCTTGCTGATCACCGGCACCGAGCAGGGCGGCCAGCTGATGATCACGACCGACGTGGACAACTGGCCCGGCGACGTCGAGGGCCTGCAGGGCCCCGACCTGATGGCGCGCATGCGAGCGCATGCCGAGCGCTTTTCCACCGAAATTGTCGCCGACCAGATACACACGGTGCATTTGAACAAGCGGCCGATCGAGCTGGTGGGCGACAAGGGCGGCTACAGTTGCGACGCGCTGATCATCGCGACGGGCGCATCGGCGCAATACCTGGGGCTGCAGTCCGAGGAGGCGTACCGCGGCCGCGGCGTGTCGGCCTGCGCGACCTGCGATGGATTCTTCTTCCGCGGGCAACGCGTCGCAGTGATCGGCGGCGGCAATACCGCGGTTGAAGAAGCGCTTTATCTGACCAACATCGCCGAGCACGTCACGCTGGTGCATCGGCGCGACCGGCTGCGCTCGGAGAAGATCCTGCAGGA
>JBOHZW010000218.1:0-12732 GCA_050738715.1 Steroidobacteraceae bacterium
ATCCTTGATCGCGTGCTGCGTCGCGAGCATGTCGGCCATTTCGGCCTTCGAGCCGTCGGGCATGTTGACCGCTATCGGCGGCGGCACACAGTCAGCGAGGGCGGGCGCCGCGGCGGCGGTTGCAAGCAACGCTACAGGCAACAGGAATTTCATCAAAGTGCTTCCTCTGTAAACGGGTTTAGGAGTCGCAAGCAGCGGAATTCCCCTGCATACGCGCATGTTAAGATCCCCAAGCCACCATTGCCAATTCTTCTGATCTGGCCGGCGGCAAGCTGCGGGAATTACCTTGGCCGTCAAACCCATATTACGCATCGGAGACCCCCGCCTGCTACAGGTCAGCGAGCCGGTGACCGAATTTGGCACGCCGTCGCTCCTGGCACTGATCGCGGACATGGAAGATACGATGCGCGCGGCTAACGGCGCCGGACTCGCCGCGCCACAGATCGGTGTCGGACTGCGCCTGGTGATTTTTGGCGGTGCGCCTACACCGCGCTACCCCGACGCCGAGGTTGTGCCCTATACGGTACTCATCAACCCGAAGCTGAAGCCCTTGAGCGGCGGCCGTGACTCAGACTGGGAAGGATGCCTGTCGGTGCCGGGCATGCGCGGACTTGTGCCACGGCATCGCCGCTTACGCTATACGGGATCGGACCAGTTTGGTCGTCCCATCGATCGCAATGTCGAGAATTTTCATGCGCGCGTCGTGCAGCACGAGGTCGATCATCTCGATGGTGTGCTGTATCCGACCCGCATCAAGGATCTGCGCAAATTCGGATTCGTCGAAGAGCTGTTTCCCGGACAGCAGCTGCAGGACGAGTAGCTCCGCGTCAACCCTTGCCCTCGATGGCCAGGGCGATCGAGGCGAAGCCGCGATCGCGAGCCACGTCGGCGGCGGTCGAGCGCTTGCCGTTGCGCAATGCCTTGCTTGCGCCGGCTGCGAGCAGGGTCTTTACCGCGGGCGCATTGCCGGCGCGGCTTGCCACCATCAGCGCGGTGTCGCCATCCTCGTTCTGCCGGTCGATGTCCGCGGAATGCTGCAGGAGCGATTTCAACAACGCATCGCTCCCGTGTGCGGCCGCCAGTATCAGCGCCGTGTCTCCCCGCATGGTCTTGGCGTCGACTCGCGCGTGCGCCTGCAGCAGCGTCGATACCAGCGGTTCACGGCCAAAGCTGATTGCGCACATCAACGGCGTGAGACCGTTCTTGTCGGCAGCGTTCGCATTCGCATTGGCCGCCAACAGCGAGATGATTGCCTGCGCCGCGCCGGCGCGGGCCGCGCGCCACAGCGGCGTTTCGCCCTCCCGGTCGGAGAGGTCGATGGTGGCACCCTTGTCCAGCAGCAGCCTGACCAACGAATCATCGCCGCTGCCGGCCGCACTCAGGAGCGCGGTCTCGCCGCGCGCGTCAGCCGCATCCACCCTGGCGCCGGCGGCCAGCAGACGCCGCGCGACTTCCGTGCGGCCCGCGCGTACCGCCGCGAGCAACGGGGTGGATTCCCTGTCGGCATGCGTGTCCACGTTGACTCCGCCTGCGAGCAGCGCCTCGACCATGCCGGTGTCTCCGTGAGTGGCTGCCAGCACCAGCACGGTACGGCCGCGCTTGTCGGCGAGGCGCGGATTGGCGTGCGCGGCGAGCAACGCACGCAGGCTCGTCTCCGCGCTCGCATGCAGCGCGACGTGCAGCAACGTGTCGCCCTGCGCAGTGCGGCTGTCCGGATCGGCGCCCGCAGCGATCGACTTGCGCACGTTGTCGACATCGCCGCGGGCAACTGCCAGCGCGAGCGCAGGCCAGCCGCGGTAGATTTCGCCCGTGCGCGCGGCATCGAATTTGCCCGCGCTGGCTTGCCGGGTTGCGTGCGAGGCGTGTGTCTTTACGCCAAGCGCGTTCAACTGCGCTGCGGCCTGGTCGGCATCCACGCTGAGCGCAGCATCGAGCGGACTGTAGTTGCGGCTGTCGGTCGCCCCCATTGATGCGCCGGCCTTGGCCAGTGCGGCGACGGACCCGGCGCGATCCGCGTGGGCGGCGTAGAACAGCGCTGTGCGCTGCTGTTTGTCCGAGGCGTCGACGTTTGCGCCATGCGCCAGCAGCAACGCGAGCAGCCGCGGATCGGCGAGTTCCGCGGCGCGCATCAACGACGTGACGCCGAAGCTGTCGGCGCGGTTCGCATCCCCACCGTTGTCGAGCAGGAACTGCACGGACGGTAGCGAACCTGCCGCGACCGCATGGGCCAGCACGGTGGTGCCGAAAGCATCCTGCAAACTCGCCACGCCACTCCCCAACGAGCGCAGGCAGTGTAAGTCGCCATTGCGCGCGCCGTAGATCGCGAGTTCGGCGCGCAGCGCGGCATCGCCAAGCCCGGTCCACTCGGGGCTGAGTGGCATGCGCGCCGCGCGTTCATCCTCGATCGCGGATGGGTTGCCGAGCGCCGCGGCCTTGTGCAGCAAGACCCGTGCTTCGGCGGCGTCCGCCCCCGAACGATTAGCCAGTATGCCCGCGAGCACATAGGCGGCCGTGCCATTGCCCTGTGCTGCGCTCTTCGCCAACCAGAGTTCCGCTGCCGGGCGGTCGATGCCGGTGCCTACGCCGTTGAGGTTGACGAGCCCGTATAGCAACTGCGCCGCGGCGTCACCGGCCGCGGCGCGCTGCTTGAGCAGTGCATTGGCGGTGGCGTAGTCACGTGTACGCAGTGCCGCCTTGGCGCCATCGAGCGGATCCGGCGAGCTGGGCGCAGCGATCGCCACAGCGCCACCGAACAGCATGGCCGCGATCATCGCCAGGCTTGCCATGACGGCGAAGCGAGCCAACATGGAAGCTGCGCTCGTTGGCTTCCGGCGCAGCGGCGCAACAACCATCAAGCGGTTCCGTACTTGGTGTTTACGCGGATGCCGACCTTGTCGAGGAACTCGTTGGGCAATACGCCGCCCGCGCTGACGATGACGGCGTTGTTGTGGATTTCGACATTGCTGCCCGCCTGTTCAAGGATCACGAGGTCGTCGTGGATGTGCCGGACGTTCGACGACAGCATCAACTTCAGGTTGCCACGGTCGGCCGCCGCCGCCACCCGCTCGCGGTTCCTGGCCTTGGCGCGCCCGAAGGCGTCGCCGCGGTAGGAAAGCGTGACCAGCGTGTTGCCGATTTCCGCGACGCTCGCCGCGGCCTCGAGCGCGCTGTCCCCGCCGCCGACCACGAGTACTTTCTGGCCGCTGTATTGGTCGGGATCGATCAGCGAGTAGACAACTTTCGGCAGTTCTTCGCCCGGCACGGAGAGCTTGCGCGGCGTGCCGCGGCGACCTATCGCCAGCAGGACGTTGGCAGCACGGTATGCGGCCTTTGGCGTGCGCACGATGAAGCCGTCGCCATCCTTCTCCACCGCCTCGACTCGCTCTTCGGTTTGGACGCGCAGCTGATGCTGCTGCACGATCTCCGTCCACTTGGCGAGTAGCGCTTCCTTGGAGGTCTGTCGGAAATGAAAGCGGCCAACCAACGGTAATTCCACCGGCGCCGTCATCACGAGTTTGCCGCGTGGATACTTATATACGCAGCCGCCGAGTGAATCCTGCTCGATGCAGCGGTAGCTGAGATCGAGCGACTTGGCGGTGAGCGCGGCCGCCACTCCGGCGGGGCCGGCGCCGACGATCAGCACGTCCAGGCGCTTATCGCGCGCGCTGTTGCCGCGCCTGGCGATCGCCTGTACGGACTGCATGCCCTGCGTGAGCGCGTTGCGAATCAGTCCCATGCCGCCCAGTTCACCGGCGATAAACACGCCGGGCACGTTGGTCTCGAAATTGGGATTGAGCACCGGCAGGTCGATGCCGCGCGTTGCCGTGCCGAACACGAGCGTGATCGCGTCGACCGGGCATGCGGCCTTGCACGCGCCGTGGCCGATGCATTCGGTCGGCGATACCAGGTGCGCCTTGTTGTCGATCAGGCCGAGCACGGTGTGCTCGGGATATTCCGGGCACGCGCGCACACAGGCGCCGCAGCCCAGGCATTTCGTGAGGTCGATCGACGGGTGGAGCGATGCGGGTTCGATCAGCCCGGCTTCGGTCGCCTCATTGCGCACGTCGCGGCTTATCTTTTCCATCCGGTAGTGCCGGCGCAGGTACCACAGCATCGTGACGAGCAGCGGTGCAGCGTAGATAGCGACGATAATGGAATTCATGGGCTCTTCGGGCTCAAGGGACCTGCCTCGGCTGCGTGCGCGCAGCTTTGCCGCCTACTGTATTCCCCCCGTTGCCGCGACTGTCAAGATGTCGCAAAAATGCGTGTTGTGTCGCACTGGCGACAACGTGACGCTAAGTATTGGGGCTTTACAATCGGTGGCAGGCGACGTAGGAACCGTCGCGAATCCGCTAGAGGCGTCCAGCAGCATGACCCCGGGCAATTCGTTTTTTTTCGCTGCCGGCGTGCTTGCCACCGTCGCGTTGTTGTTCGTCTTCTACCCCTGGCTTGCGGGCCGGGCACGCGGCGAACTCCTCGCCTCGCTGCCGCGCTGGGTGCCGCTGGCCGGTGGCGGAGCGCTGGCAATCGTGCTGGCTATTTATGTCATATTGGGAATGCCGCAGGCAACCGAACGCGATGCAGCGCCCGTCGCCGCGACTGGCGCGGCACCAGCGTTGTCCGGTACGGCGGGCTCGATGGACTCCGCGGTGCAGGGTCTCGAGCGCCGCCTCGTGGCCGGTGGCGGCAGCGACGGGGACTGGGAGCTTCTGGCCAAGTCCTATGATTTCCTTGGCCGGCCCGACGACGCGGCGCTGGCCCGGCAGAAGCGGTTGCCGGCTGGCGCCGGCGCCTCCACTGCGCAGTCACTAACGGCGGCGACGCAGTCCCCGCGGGCCGCGGCACTGTCGCCGCAGGCCGCACGGCTGGTCGCGGCCGCGGAAGCCGCGCGCAACAAGCGCGATTTCGCCGCTGCCCGCGACCAGTACGCGCAACTCGTTGCGCGCAACGAAATGAATGCCGACACTTGGGCGGATTTCGCCGACGTCACGGCAACGCTCAATGGCCGGTCGATGCAGGGCAAGCCGGCGGATTATCTCGCCAATGCGCTGCGCCTTAATCCGCAGCATCCAAAGGCGCTCTGGCTCAAGGCGAGCATGGAGCACGAGGCGGGCCAATACCAGGCCGCCACCGCAGACTGGCAGCGCCTCGCCACGGTGCTCGGCGCGGATTCTCCCGACGCGAACGTCATCGCCGCGAATCTGGCCGAAGACCAGCGACTGGCCGGCGGAGCGGTCGATCAACCCAATACCGCGGTCGCAAACTCCGGCACGGTCCAGGGCGAAGTCGTCGTGGCCAACGCACTGAAAGACAAGATCCCCGCGGGCCTGACGCTGTTCATCGTCGCCAAGTCGGTCACTTCGCCCGGGCCTCCGGTCGCGATCTGGCGAACCGCTACAACGGGCCGCTGGCCGATTGCATTCAGGCTCGATGATTCCCTGGCGATGATGCCCATGCGCAAGCTATCGACCGCGGGCCGTGTGACGATCGAGGCGCGCACCTCGCGTACCGGCCAGGCCATGCCTGCACCGGGCGATTTCCAGGGCGTCAGCGCGCAACTCGAGCCGGGCTCGGCCGGCCGCGTGCGCATCGTCATCGAAAAGGTGATCGGCTAGGCCATGGCACTGGTTGCACGTCACCTCACGCCGGTGCGCGCATTTGGTTGCGTGGTGGTCCTGGCTTTGATGTGGGGATTCACCGGCCATCTGAACCGCTACATCACGCCGGAGCGCGGCATCGGATACTGGCTCGGCATCGTGGGCGGTTCGATGATGCTGGTTTTGCTGATGTACCCGGCGCGCAAGCGCGCCTCGTGGCTGCGCATCTTCGGCGGCGTAGGTGGCTGGTTCAAGGCGCACATGACCCTGGGCGTGCTCGGCCCGCTGCTCGTGCTTTTTCACTCCAATTTTTCGCTGGGCGCGACCAACAGCAACGTCGCGTTGTTCTGCATGCTGTCGGTTTCCGGCAGCGGACTGGTCGGGCGCTATATTTATACACGCGTGTACCGCGGCTGGGACAGCCACACCACCTCGCATGAGGAACTCAAGGCCAGCGCCGACCTGCTGCGCCAGCAGACAAGCGTCGTTCCGCTGCTGCCGAATTTCCTCACAGCGATCGAGGCCGAGGAGCAGCGCCTGTTCCGCCCCGCGCGGACGCCGATCGGTGCGCTGGTGTATCCCGTGACCATCGGGCTGCGCTCGGTGATGGCGCGCTGGCGCCTGAAGCGGCAGGTGCGCGGCATGGTGCTCGAGGCGGCGCGCCTGTCGCCGTCGCTGGCTGCGCAGGGCGCGCGCTTGTCCGCCACGGCAACGGGCTATGCGGTGCGCCGCCTCGATGCCGCGCGCCGCGTCCGCGAGCATCGCATGTACGTGCGGCTTTTCTCGCTATGGCACTTCGCGCACGTGCCGGCTTTCATCATGACGCTGGTCGCCGGAATCGTGCATGTGATTTCCGTCAACGTGTACTGACGCCTGACGGTCATACGTGCGGCGCGCAGGAGGACATTGGCTCGTGCATCTGGTGGCAACGGCAAGTCTGGTGGGAAGCGCGGGCGCGCAAGCTGCATCTGTGGAGAGCCTGCTCATGCCCGGCAAAGTCGCCACGGCGCACGCCAAGCTCGAGGAAACCTGCACCAACTGCCATGACCGCGCCGACCGCAGCCGTCAGACGGCCCTGTGCCTCGATTGCCACAAGGACATCGCCAACGACGCGCAGACGCGCCGCCGATTCCACGGCCGCATGCAGAACGCGGGCGCGGGCAAATGCACGGGCTGTCACACCGAGCATCTCGGCCGGGACGGCGACATCGTGCGCATGAACAAGCTCGAGTTCGACCATGAGCGCACCGAGTTCCCGCTCGCCGGCGCCCATCGCGCGCTGCCATGCGCCAGTTGCCACAAATCGGGCGAGGCCTATCGCAAGGCGCAGCCCGACTGCATCAGCTGCCACAGGAAAGACGACTATCATGAGGGCCAGCTCTCCACGAACTGCGCTGACTGCCACAACCAGGACAGCTGGACCCGCGCGCACTTCGACCACGACAAGACGGCGTTTGCGCTCACCGGCGCCCACGCTGCGCTCAGCTGCGGTGGCTGCCATCTCGGCGGCCACTACAAACCCACGCCAAAATCCTGTGTCGGCTGCCATGCCACGGACGATGCGCACCGGGGCGAACGCGGCGATGACTGCGGCAAGTGCCACACGACCGCGCGCTGGACTGAGGCCCGATTCGACCACGAAAAGGAAACAGGATTCGCGCTGCTCGGGCAGCATGCGAAGATCGACTGTGCGGGCTGTCACCGCAGCGGCAATTTCAAGGACAAGATCCCCAAGGATTGCTACGGCTGCCATAAGGCCGACGATTCCCACGCCGGGCGCTTCGGCGTCAAATGCGACAGTTGCCACGACAACGAACAGTGGCGGCCGGTAACCTACGATCACCTGGCCAAGACCCGCTTCGCGCTGGTCGGCATCCACGCAAAGCTCGGTTGCCACGTGTGCCACACGGCCAACGTCGACACGCAAAAACTGGGCACCGACTGCCTTGCCTGCCATCGCGCCGCCAATCCGCATGGCGCGAAATTCACGACCGCCTGTGATACCTGCCACGGCCAGCGTTTGGACTGGCACAGCGACATCGCCTTCGACCACGACTTGACGGACTTCCAGTTACTGGGCCTGCACGTTGCGGTGAGCTGCGCGCAATGCCATCGCACGCAGGCATTCCATGACACGCCGTCGCGCTGCATCGACTGCCACAAGAAAGACGACGTGCACAAGGGCGGACTGGGCGCAAAATGCGAGAGTTGCCACACGCCCAATGGCTGGCCGATCTGGATGTTCGATCACCTGAAGCAGACGGGCTTTGGGCTGACCGGTGCGCACGCCAAGATCAAGTGCGCTGACTGCCACAGAAAACCCGCCGCCGAAGTGAAGCTGTCGCAGGACTGCGTGTCGTGCCACCAGAAGGACGACATCCACGCCGGCCAGTTCGGCCGCCAGTGCCAGCGTTGTCATGGCACGGTCACTTTCCAGGGCGGCCGCGCCCGGTAGTCGCACATGAAGCACGCGAAACTTGATTCGCTGCTACCGCTCGCGCTGAGTGTTGCACGCATCTGGATGTCGGGCGTGCTGACAGTCGCGGTGCTGCTGATCGCGGGCTCGGGCAGCGTGCACGCCGCCGACCGTACGCCCTTCGATCACCTGACGACCGGATTCGAGCTGCTCGGCCAACACCGCGACCTGCCGTGCGAGTCCTGCCACGTCAACGCGATTTTCAAGGGCACGCCGAAGGACTGCGCCGCCTGCCATGGTGTCGGCACTGCGGTGCGTGCCACGGCCAAGCCGGTGAGCCATATCCTGAGTTCGAATCGCTGCGAGGCCTGCCATACGCCGGTGGCATGGAATCCGGCAGTGAATTTCGATCACGCTGAAGTGCGCGGGGCCTGTTCGACCTGCCACAACAACGTGCAGGCGCAGGGCAAGGGACCCGGGCACATCGACACCTCGCTCGAATGCAATCTCTGCCACACGACGATCGGCTGGGCCGGTGCGGTGTTCAACCACAGCAACGTGACGACCGGATGTTCGAGCTGCCACAACGGCATCGGCGCCACGGGCCCGCCCGCGACGCACATCCCGACCGGGCTGTCCTCCAACCAGGCCGATCCTGGCAATGCGCCGTGCGAGACCTGCCACACGCCGACGAACTATGTGACGTTCGCCGGCACCGCGATGAACCATCCGGCGGTGGTGCCGCCGCTGTTGTGCGCCGCTTGCCATGAAAAAGGCATGTCATTCTTCGGCGTGACGATCGTCACGCGGCCCGCGACCGTCAACGGCGTCGCGCATCCGGCGACGGGCGAATGCGGCACGTGCCACACGTCCACCGTATCGTTTGCGATCGGCAACCTGCAGCCGGCCGGCCACATCCCGACTTCACAACCCTGCACGCTGTGCCACCAGAACCCGGCCGACTACACACAGAAGATCATGGACCATGCGGGCATCACTGGCGGTTGTGCGACCTGCCACGCCGCGGGCCTTAGCTTTCCGAACATGGCACCGCTGGTGCTCGTGACCACGCCAGCGAACCACATCGCATTCGCGGGCGCGGCCTGCGAAAGCTGTCACTCAAAGACAAATTTCACCTCGCCGGGCGGATTCTCGTTCACCAATGCCAGCGGCGCCGCGCCGCCAGCGATGGTGCACGCGAGCGTTACCAGCCTCGCCTGCTCGAGTTGCCACGGGGCGGGCCTCAGTTTCGTCGGCATGCCGCCGACCGTGACATTGCCGTCGCCACACGTACCGTTGGCCGGCGCCGAATGCGGCGCCTGCCATCTTACGGACACCTTCAGGTTCGCGAACCAGAGCGGCACCGCGCCGCCTTCCATGGTGCACAGCGCGGTGGCGAGCATCAAATGCTCGAGCTGTCATGAGAACACGATGACGGGATGGCCGGGCGTGCCGCCGACCGTGCTGCGGCCGTTGACTGAATCGAACGGCGCCACGCATCCGGTCAGTGGAGAGTGCTCCGACTGCCATGCTTCGACCACGTCGTTCAAGGGCGCGGGCAATTTTCCCACCAACCACATGCCGCTGACCAACGGTACCAGCAGTAACTGCAGCACCTGCCACACGAACGCCAGCGACTTCTCCGTCTATGCGATGGCAGCAGCCGGCCACGCACTGGTCAGCGGCGTCTGCTCGACCTGCCATGCGGCGGGGAAGAGTTTCGCCAACATGGCGCCGCCGGTGCTGGTGCAGCCGCCGACGAATCACGTGCCCTTCGGCACGGCGGCATGCGAGAGCTGTCACTTGAACAGCAGCTTCGCAACCGGCGGATTCAAATTCACCAATGCCAGCGGCACGGCGCCGCCCGCGATGGTGCACGCGGCCGTGGCGAGCGCAACCTGCGGCAGCTGCCACGCGCAGGGCAAGACCTGGATCGGAACTCCACCGACCGTCGTCGAGCCGGCCAAGCACATTCCGATCGGCAGCACGGCGTGCACGAACTGCCACACCGCCGGCAACTACACGAGCTTCGTCATCGCAAACGCCGTTCCGCCAATGAACCATGCGGGCTTCACGAGCGGCTGCGCGACCTGCCACGGCAGTGGCAAGACCGACGTTGGCGTGAACCCTAAGGTCACGGTGACGCTGCCTGCCAACCATATACCCACGGGTGGCATCGCCTGCGAAGGCTGTCATTCGAAAAGCAATTTCAACAGCTTCGCCTTCAGCAACGCCAGCGGCACGGCGCCGCCGTCGATGGTGCACTCGGTCGTGACGTCGATCGCGTGCTCGGCCTGCCATGAAAAAGGCAAGACCGATATCGGTGCGCCCGCGACCGTCGTGCGGCCGGCGCTCAAGGCCGATGGCACCGCGCACGTCACGGCGGGCGAATGTTCGACTTGCCATTTCAGCACGACATCGTTCAAAGGCGCGGCCGACCTGCCATCGGGCCACATTCCGCTGCCGGCGGCCGACAACAGCAACTGCATCCTTTGCCATCTCGACGCGAGCACGTACAGCACAGCGACGATGAACCACGTGAACATTGCGGCCAACTGCGCGCAATGCCACGCGGCCAACCTGACCTTTGCCGGGACGTGGACAATCACGCCG
Source organism: Steroidobacteraceae bacterium (assembly GCA_050738715.1). Classification (GTDB taxonomy): domain Bacteria; phylum Pseudomonadota; class Gammaproteobacteria; order Steroidobacterales; family Steroidobacteraceae; genus FEN-1191. The sequence goes on from JBOHZW010000218.1 coordinate 10,627, forward strand.
CTCGTTTCGCCGCCGGCCAAGCACGTCCCCTTTGGCACGGCGGCCTGCGAAAGCTGCCACTCGAAGACGAGTTTCACCGTGCCGGGCGGATTCAAGTTCACGAACGCCAGCGGCACGGCGCCGCCCGCGATGGTGCACGCCGCCGTATCGTCGGCGAGCTGCGCCAGTTGCCACGGGCTGGGCCTGACGTGGATTGGCACGCCGGCGACCGTCGTCGAGCCGGCCAAACACATTCCAATCGGCAGCACCGCCTGCACCAACTGTCATACGGCCGGGAATTACACGAGCTTCGTGATTGCCAATGCCGTGCCGCCGATGAACCACGCCGGCTTCAGCTCCGGCTGCGCGACCTGCCATGGCGCGGGCAAGACCGACGTCGGCAAGACGCCGAAAGTCACGGTCACGCTGCCTGCGAACCACGTGCCAGTCACGGGACTCGCCTGCGAGGGCTGCCACTCGAGCAGCAGCTTCAGCACTTTTGCATTCACGAACGCCAGTGGCACGGCGCCGCCGTCGATGGTGCACAGCCTGGTCAAGGCGACGGCCTGTTCCGCCTGCCACGAAGCCGGCAAGACCTGGGTCGGCACGCCGGCGACGAAAGTGCGCCCGGCAAAGAAGGCTGACGGCACGGCGCACGTCGCGACCGGCGAGTGCTCGACCTGCCATTTCAACACCACGAGCTTCAAGGGTGCGGCCGACCTGCCACCCAACCATATTCCGCTGCCGACGGCAGACGCCAACAACTGCGCGCTGTGCCACACGACCGGCGACTACAGCCTGTATACGATGAACCACGTCAACATCACCAGCAACTGCATGCAGTGCCATGCCTACGGGCTGAGCTTCGCGAACATGGCGGCGCCGACGCTCAAGCAGCCGCCATCAGGCGCGAGCGGGCACATCCCTACGAATCCACCCAACAGCACGACGCAGAACTTCGCCTGCGAGTTGTGCCACACGCCAACCGTGTTCACGAGTTTCTCCGGCACCGTGATGAAGCACGCGGTCGTGCGCGCCATGACGTGCATGAGCTGCCACGAGTACGGCATGACCTGGAAGACCAATTCGGGCGTGCGGCTTTGGGTGCGCGACGGCAAGAACCATCACGCCGGCCAGGACTGTGGCGGATCGGGTTGCCACTCGACGCGCGACAAGTTCGCGGCGCGCCGCGCGGCGGCGACCTACGCGGCGCCGAAGACGGGCGCAAATGGCACCGCGCCCGCGCTGAGTGCGGCGGCTTCGGTGGGCGGCGGCACCGCAACATTCAGTCACCGCCGCGTGGCCGGCACGCCCTGCGCGAGCTGCCATGGCCCGACCAGCGGAATTGGCAAGAGCACAGACCACATCGCCACCAGCGAACGATGCGAGAGCTGCCACATGACCATCGCCTGGCTGCCGGTCATGCGCGTCGACCACGCGCAGGTGCAGGGTCGCTGCGCCAGTTGCCACAACGGCGTCGCCGCCAGCGGCAAGGGACGCAACCACATCGCGAGCACGGACAGCTGCGAGAGCTGCCACACGACCAACGCATGGTCACCGGCGCGTTTCGATCACGTGGCCGTCGCGGCGCACACTTGCCGGAGCTGCCATGACTCGGTCCATGCGACCGGCATGCCGACCAATCACATCCGCACGACCGCGCAGTGCGACACCTGCCATGGAACGCTGGGCTGGAAACCGGCGCGGCTCGATCACACGAAGCTGACGGCAAGCTGCGCGAGCTGCCATGACAACAACATCGCCCTTGGCGTGACGCCGACGCACATGAGTACGACGCGCGACTGCGCGACCTGCCACAGCTATCCGGACTGGGCGATGCTGCACTTCGTGCACGCCTCGGCGGCGTATCCGGGTGATCATCGGAGCCCGCTCGCCTGCACGGCCTGCCACAAATCGAACACCGACCAGATCCCCTGGACCGCGCCCGCGAACACCGGTAATTGCGCGGGCTGCCACGCCCGCGATTTCCGCGCCGACCGGCATCCAAAGACGCTGGATGGCCTGAAGTACACCGTGAACGAGCTGCGCAACTGCGCGGGCGCATGCCACGTCTATGGCAGCGCGACGTCGGGCAGCGTCGCCAAGCCGATGCCCGGGCCCTATCAC
>JBOHZW010000219.1:0-5228 GCA_050738715.1 Steroidobacteraceae bacterium
CCATATGGATGATGCGATCGGCATGGGCCTCGAGCCGTGGATCGTGCGTCACGACAACGATGGCCGCGCCCCGTTGCCGCGCCGCCTGGTGCAGCAGCCGGATGATCACCTGGCCATTGGTTGAATCGAGCGCCGAAGTGGGTTCGTCGGCAAAGATCAGCTGCGGCTCCTTGGCCAATGCGCGCGCGATGGCCACGCGCTGTTTCTCGCCGCCCGACAATTCTGCGGGCTTCTGCCGCAGGCGCTGCCCGAGCCCGACGGATTCGAGCACTGCGGTGGCGCGCGCACGCGCCTCGCCCTTCTTGATGCCGCAGTAGCGCAAGACCTGGACAACCTGGGCCGTCGCATCCAGCGCGGGAAAAAGGTTGAAGCCCTGGAAGATGAAGCCGCAGTGATCGAGCCTGAAACGGTCGATCTGCTTGCGTTTTTTCAGCCACAGGCTCTCGCCGAGCGCCAGCACTTCACCTTCATCGGGTTTCATGAGCCCGGAAAGCGCCGCGATCAACGTGGATTTTCCGGAGCCAGACGGACCCATGATCATCGTCACCTGGCCGTGGTAGGCGTTGAAGGCGACGTTCTTCAATACCTGCTGGCGCGTCTTGCCGATCTTGTGGGCCTTGCTGATGCCGCGTGCGTCGATGGCCAGTGCGCTCATCGCAGCAGGTCCGCCGGTTGGCTTTTCTTGAGGACGCCGAGTGACATGGCGCCCGAGAAGATCGCAATGCCGAGCAAGGCGAGCCCCACCGGGATGTCGACGAACAGCGGGAAATCGAGCGGCACGCCGGAGGTGATCGCGATGAACCACACAAACGCAGTCAGCGCCACCGTCAACAGCAGGCCCGCAATGCCCACCCACATGCTCAGTTCCATGACGACGAGTCGGAGCCGGCGCATCGATACGCCGAGTGCGCGCAGGCTGGCAAATTCCTTGATGTTGGCGAGGATCGCGCCCTGCAACGTCTGCCACGTGATGACGATGCCGATGAACGCGCTGACGACGACGGCAAAGCCGATCATGACCGCAATCGGTCCATCCGAAAGCATTGACATCTGGCTCGAATGTGACAGGTCTTCGCGCGTCCAGGCCTTGTAGCGGCCCTTGCTCGCAGCATTGAGCTGATCGACGACCTGCCGCTCCTGCGTGGGGTCGTTGATCTTTGCCAGGATGACGCCGACGCGATCACCATCATTGTACTGGCGCAAGAGTTTCGCGGTTTGCACGGAAACGAATGTCATCGACTGGAACATCGACGGATAACCCGAGGTGACACCGCGCACCCACACCGTCTGGTTGGCCACCTTGGCCTTGTCGCCCACCTGCACACCGAGTTTGCCCAGCGTGGATTTGTCGACAATGATCGCATACGGTTCGCGCAGCGCCTGGATCAGTTCGTCGCTGAAATCGATAGGCAGCGTGATGTCGCCCTTCACCGGATTGACAATGACGAGCATGACGAACGTGTCCTTCGCCGGCTGGCCCGGTTTCGGGAAATTGGACCAAGGCGCACCGCCGATATTCAGGGGCTGGACCTCCACGATGTTGGGGTTGCTGTAGATCTGGGGGATCACGCGCCGCGGCAACCCCGAGCGGGAGTCGAACAGATCCGTCGCGTCGGGAGGCGCGATCAGGATCTGCGCCGGCGTGTGATCAACTGTCGCTGAGAACGTCTTGGTCAGCCCCATGAACATGCCGGTCATCGCCAGCACGAGCAGGCCCGCCACGGCGAGCGCGATGACGGCTGCGAGATAGCGGCGCCATTCGTAGAGGAGCGTGGACAGTGCCAGGGTCAATGGATCAAGGCCTTGTTTTTATCCGCCGGAACCGTTGAGACCCCGGGCCGGGGCTTTCAGTTCCAGCATGAGTGTTCCAGTGGCAATGGGCGCGGGAAAACATGAGAATGCCCGCATCACCCGCGGTTAAGCAAGGGTCTGCCAGCGCTATGACTCCTTCAGCCAGGCATATTCGCCAGCGGCTCCACGCGCCGTTGCTCGCCGCTTTGGTCGCCGTCACCCTCGCGTCTTCGGTGACGCCGGCCGCGGAGCAAGCCACCGCGCCGCAACGCGCAGCACCGCAACCTGACTTGGCGCAGGTACGCGTGACGATACAAACGCTGGCCTCCGATGAATTCGACGGACGCGGACCGGCCAGCATCGGGGAGCAACGCACGATCGCCTACCTCGAAAAACAGTTCAGACAGTACGGCCTGGCGCCAGCCAATCGCGGCAGCTACCTGCAGACCGTGCCGATGGTCCAGGTCACGGCCGCGCCCGATGCAGTGCTGGATGTCGGCGGTGGCAAGACCCCATTGCGCTTCGCGTACGGCAACGATGTGATCGTGACGACCCCGCGCGCGGAAGAGGTCATCACGCTGCGCGACAGTCCGTTGGTGTTCGTCGGCTACGGCATCGTCGCGCCCGAATTCCAGTGGAACGACTACGCGGGCATCGACGTGCATGGCAAGACCGTCGTCGTGCTCGTCAATGACCCCGGCCATGGCGATGCATCCTTGTTCCACGGCAAAGCGATGACCTATTACGGGCGCTGGAGTTACAAATACGAAGAGGCGACGCGACAGGGCGCGGCCGCCGTGCTGCTCGTGCACGACACTGACGCCGCCGGTTACCCCTGGGAAGTCGTGCGCAACAGCTGGAGCGGGCCCGCCGACCTGTTGCCGCCGGGCAAGGACTACCATCTGCTGATCAATGGATGGCTCAGCAACGAGGCGGCCTCGAAACTGTGCATCGCCGCAGGCCAGGATCTGGCTGCACTCCAGCAGGCCGCCGGCAAACCGGGCTTTCGCGCGTTGGATCTGCGCCAGCGCGCCAGCCTCACGCTGCACAATCAGGTGCGATCGATCGAAAGCCACAACGTGGTTGCGCTCGTCAGGGGCGCGACTCACCCGGAGCAGGTCGTCGTTTACAGCGCGCACTGGGATCACTTCGGCGAGAAGCCTGACGCGGCGGGTCATCCGCAGATCTTTCACGGTGCAGTCGACAACGGTACGGGCGTCGCGGGCTTGCTGGAACTGGCGCGGCAGTTCGCCGCGCTTGATCCCAAACCTGCACGCAGTGTGCTGTTCATCGCGACCACAGCGGAGGAGCAGGGCCTGCTCGGCTCGGCCTACTACACCAGCCATCCACTGTTCGCGCTGGCCGATACCGTCGCCAACCTCAACATGGATGTCATGGACGTCAATGGCGCGACGCGCGACCTGACGGTGCGCGGGCAATTCATGTCGACGCTCGATGAGGACCTGAGGCGCGCGGCCGCCTCGCTCGGGCTGACCCTGGGGACGGACGCCGATGCGACGAAAGGCTATTACTACCGCGCCGATCATTTCGAATTCGCCAAGCAGGGCGTGCCGGCGCTGAGCATCAACGCGGGCACGGACTATGTCGGCCACGAGCCCGGCTGGGGACTGGCACGGCAACGAGAGTACACGGAGCAGCGCTACCACAAGAGCGCCGATGTGTACGAACCCGGCTGGAACCTCGAGGGCATGCAGCAGCAATTGCAGGTGCTGTTCCTCACCGGTCGCGCACTCGCCGAAGGCGATGAATGGCCAACCTGGAATGACGGCGGCCCATTCAAGGCCAAGCGCGACGCGCAACGCCCAGCCAGGCCGTAGCAACGTGGCCGACGCCGAACGAAGCGGCGCCGCGGCGCGCATTCCACTGGGCAAGAGCGGCCTCGAGGTCGCGCCGCTGGGCTGGGGCATGTGGCGTTTCGCCGGCGCCGACGTCGATACGGCACAGCGCCGCATCGAAGCAGCGCTGGAGATCGGCTGCACGCTGTTCGACACGGCCGACATCTACGGTTATTCGACGCCCGCGGGATTTGGCGGCGCCGAACAGTTGCTGGGCCGCGTGCTGCGCGCCGCGCCGGGCCTGCGCACGCGCATGGTGCTCGCGAGCAAGGCCGGTATATTTCCGCCGCTCCCGTACGATTCGAGCGTCACGTACCTGGTGCAGGCCTGCGAGAGTTCGCTGCAGCGCTTAGGCCTGGATTGCATCGACTTGTGGCAGATCCATCGCCCCGATTTCCTTACGCACCCGGCCGAAGTCGCGCGCGCATTCGACCGGCTGCGCCAGTCCGGCAAGATCCGCGCAGCGGGTGTGTCCAATTACAGCGCGGCGCAGATCGATGCGTTGTGCGAACACATGCCGTTTCCGCTGGCGTCGATCCAGCCCGAGTTTTCCGCGCTCGCGATCGAGCCGCTGACGGACGGCGTGCTCGACGTGGCGATGCGCCGCGATCTGGCAGTCCTCGCCTGGTCGCCGCTCGGACAGGGGCGGCTGGGCGCTGGAACGGGCGCCGCCACGGAGCCGCCACCCGCAGCGGCCAACGATCGCGCCGTCGCCGTGCGCGCGGTGCTCGATCGCATTGCGGAGCGCGCGTCGGTGCCGCGCACTGCGGTGGCCTACGCCTGGGTCATGGCGCATCCAGCGCGCGCCGTGCCGTTGGTTGGCAGCCAGAATCCTGAGCGCATCCGCGCAGCCGCGCGCGCCTACGACGTGCGGATCACGCGCGAGGAGTGGTACCAGGTGCTCGAAGCGGCGCGCGGCGCGCCGATGCCGTGACGGCGCGCACCGGGCTCGTCGCGCACGAGCGCTTCTTCTGGCACGACACCAGCGGCAGCGTGGCTCGCGCCACCGCAAGCGCCTTCGAGCAACCGACGCGACACTACGAACATCCCGACACGAAGCGGCGGCTATTGGGGTTGCTCGAAGTATCCGGATTGCTCGAAGAGCTGCTGCGCATCGCGCCCCGCGAGGCAACGTTGGAAGAACTGCGGCGCTTCCACACCTCGCGCTACATCGAGCATGTGCGCGCGCTGTCCGGCGCGACCGGCGGCGAAGCGGGCGAGTCCGCACCGGTGGGCCGCGGCAGTTACGAGATCGCATTGCTCGCCGTGGGGAGTTGCCTCGCCGCCGGCGATGCGGTGATGTCGGGCCGGGTGCGCAACGCCTATGCCCTCGTGCGTCCGCCCGGACATCATGCGGAGACCGACCGCGGCCGCGGCTACTGCCTGTTCAACAATGCCGTGTTGCTGGTGCGGCACCTGCAGCACTCGCATCGCCTTGCGCGAATCGCTGTCGTCGATTGGGACGTGCACCACGGCAACGGCACCGAAACGGCCTTCATCGATGATGCGTCGGTCCTGACAATTTCAGTGCACCAGGAGCGCAACTATCCGATCGATTCGGGTACGCTCGATGTCATCGGC
>JBOHZW010000220.1:0-3361 GCA_050738715.1 Steroidobacteraceae bacterium
GTTCATCACGGCGAAACGGACCATTGATCGCGAGCGCGAGCGCGCCAAGCAGTTCGCCTTTCGGATTGCGCATGGTGAAGGCGTAGCTCGCTGCCGCGTTCAGCGCGCAGCGCAAGGCATACGAGGAGCCACCTTCATCGGCGCTCGCGAGCAGATCCGCGACCAGTGCGTTCAGGTCATCGGGAACCGCGCTGCCAGACACCCACTGCGCGTGGCCCTGTCGGTCGAACAGCGCCGCGCAGTCGGTGCGCGGCACCACCGTCTTGATGAGCCGCCCAAAAGTTGAAAGCGTCACTGGCAAAGGCCAGCTCCTGCCCGTAGGCCGTGCATACCTTCATGCACCATGCCTCCAGGAGGCGCTCCAGCACTGCCGAAGCGGTCACATCACTGCTGTTTTTGCTGCTGCGTCGCGCAAAGCGGAACTGCGTCACGGAGTGCGCCAAGACGTGCGCTAGCGTCCGGATGCGCGCGTCGCTGTGTCTGCCTGCGTGCGAGTCGCCATGCGTTGCCCAGTGGCGTTGTATGGATCGATTCCTTGCGCGCGCATGCTGCCCCATGACGAGGCAAGCTCCAGCGAATCCGCTGTCAGCGATTTCAATTTCACCGTCGCCGGCGGCATGTCGACGCGCGCGCGCAGCACGGCGGTTTGCCCGGACGATGCCGTGTTCAGAAAGGCGCTGTCATCTCGTTTTGCATCTGACATGGGATGCTCCTGTGTTCCCATGTTAGAGCAGCGGCGCGCGTATTCGTTACGCTGCCCGTCGGCGCGCGCCTGCCGTTCATCGGCACGTGCGCCATTCATCCGTCGCCAGCGACCGCTCATCGGAAGAACCGCAATGGTGCCGCAGGAGAGGCTCGAACTCCCGACCCCCTGATTACAAATCAGGTGCTCTACCAACTGAGCTACTGCGGCGATCCGCGCCGATTCTGCCTGACGTTGCCTGGCCGCGCACCTGCAGCCCTTCAATGCCGCAATCTACGGCACCGGTGACGACAGTGGCTTGCCCTCCGGCGAGTCGATCGAATCGCGCACTCTGGCTGTCCATTTCGCAAAAGTATCCGTTGCCGGTGCAAGCGGAGTCCGCGCCAGCTCGCCGTTGACGAATGTGACGAACTCACTGCCGAACTGGCCGGACGATACCTGCCACGCGGCGCGCAGGCCGGGTGAAGACATGTAGTAGCGAACCCCAGCGACGTAACTCGCGAACGCACCATCCGACAAGAGTCCCGCCTTGTGCTGCATGAATGAATCTTCACCGCTCAGGAATGCCGCCCGGCACAACAACATCCACTGGCCGAATTCCTCGCGCGAAAAGCCCTGGTCACCGGCGGCGCCGCGATGCCAGATGGACGACAGCTCGGCTTGGGCCAGAGTCAGCGCGGCCTGGGAAGTGCGGTCTGCACGTCCCTGCTGCATGATGCCGCGTTGCGCGCGTTCGGCGTAGCGGACCTGCAGGCCAAGGTAGATCAACGAGCCCACGACCGCGACGGACGCAACCGTCTGGCTGAGGTAAAAGGTCTCTTCCAGGGTCATGCCGGCCTCCGCCTCACAGTGGGTTCAGTCAGGAAACCGGCGTCGCCGACGTTCCCACAGAGTTTCCCGTTGCGCACGCACCCCACGCCGGCGGCTCGGCAAGGTTGAGTCCCTGCGTCAGCGTGCCTACGGCGGGAGGCGGCGCATCGTTGCTCACATCGATATCGAACCAGATCTCGGAAGCCGAATGCTTGCGCTCCTCGATGACCGGAACGAGGCCGGCGGCACGCACTGCCGCGGCGCGCAGATTTGCGCCGGCTTGCGCGCTGAACAAACCGACCGATACCTGACCGCTGTTGACCAGCGGCGCCGCATCGCGCAAGCCGGCCTTCGCCAAACGCTTGAGCGCGTCGTCACGGGCGGTTGCGTCACGCAGGTTGTCGATGTAGACCCAGTAGCCGTCGGTCAGCTCGGATTGCACGCTGCGCTCGCGCGGTGCGTAGTTGCGCGCGCGCAGTGCGGTGGCAATAACCGAAGCGGCGACTTCATCCGGTAGCGGCCCGAGGCTCGCACAGCGAGGCGCGCTGGCGGCAGGCTTGGCGGCGGCCACGGCGGGTCCAGCCGTCGCAGCGACGAGGCGGAGCGGCGGGACGCCCGCAATCGGACCGCTCCCCACGACCGGCTTGTCGACCCAGTGCGACCAGCCGAAGAACAGCAGGTTTACGAGGACCAGGATGATAAGCAGAGTGCGCACGGGGCGAGTCTAGCGGTATTCCAGCCGCGCGAGCAGGCCTAAGCCGTGCAGCACGAGACCGTCGACGCGCCGGTGTGGCGCGGACAGGAGCGCGGCCACTTGCGCTGCCCCACCGCCGGACAGCAGCAGCAGCGGCCGTGCCTGCAGTTCGCGCCGCGCCTCGCTGAGCGCGCGTTCGATCAAGGCCGCGCAGGCCATCGTGCTGCCACCGAGCAGCCCGGCGCGGGTGCTGCGTCCGAACAAGCCGCCACCGCGGCGCGAAGCGCGCACGTTGCTCCCGGCGCGGACGCGAATGCCGGCCGTGTCGTTCAGCAAGGAATCCACCATCAGCGTCGGACCGGGCACGATCAACCCGCCACGGTGCCGGCCGAGCGAGTCCACCAGGTCGATGGTCAGGGCAGTGCCCACATCGACGATGCACAGCGCCCGCGCGGGATGCAACGCGCGCGCACCGAGCATCGCGACCCAACGGTCCGCGCCCAGGCGCCAGGTCTCGAGATAGCCGTTGCGCACGCCTGCCGCGTGGCGCGTGCTGCGCACGAACTGCGGTGGGCGCTTGCCGGCGGCGCGCGCTGCACGCCGCAGCGAGCGCTCCACGCCTAAGCCGGCGACGCTGCAGACGAGCACACGTTCCGCGCTCGTGCGCATCACGGTGCGTGCGACGCGATCCATGCTGCGCGCGTTCCAGTCGAGTGCCTGCGCGCGGCCGAGCCGCGCTCCTCGCAGCGCGCTCCACTTGAGCCGCGTGTTGCCGGCATCGATAAGCAGCTGGTTCACGCGTTCGCTCTCACGCTGACTTCCCCCGTGTTGAATCGCCGCAGCGCCCCGTTGCCATGCACGCACAATGCGCCATCGGCATCGATCCCGCGCGCGTGGCCGACGAATTCCCCGTCGGGCAGCGCCACGGTAACCACGCGACCGTCCAGCGCATCGGCCGCTGCCCACTCCGCAGCGAATGGCGCCAGCCCGGAGCGGTCGAATTCCAGCACTCCGTGCACAATCTCGCGGATCAGCGCGGCCGCCAGCAGGTTGCGATCGCAATGCGTAAGCCCCAGTGCTGCGAGATCGACCGGGTCGGCGCCGCTGTCGCGCACCCGGCCGGACACGCGCGCGCCCAGCGCGCAGTTGATGCC
>JBOHZW010000221.1:0-2107 GCA_050738715.1 Steroidobacteraceae bacterium
GACCTGCACAATAGTGTTTGCCCGATGATCCGCATCGACACCGGCGACCTGGTGCGGCGCCAGCAGGGCCCGCGAGGTCTGGATATCGTCGAGTTCGCAGGGCGCGAGATCGATTGCCTGTTGCTGCGCAGCGGCGGCAAGGTCTCGCCGTACCGCGCGACTCACCTGCTCAAGGAGATCGAGGGCATCGAGCAATTTGAAGTGATTCAGCGGCGCGATCTCTCGGTCGACGTCTACCTTTGGGGGCAGTTGCAAAATCCAGCGGCGGCCATTGCGAGCGCACAGTCCGCCATCAGCAGCTTGCTCGGCGGCGAGTTGCCGGTCTCGGCACATTACGCGCCGGCGCCACGGGAACGCAGCCCCGGAAAATTTCGCCCGGTGCGTTGCGAAGCCGGCTCCTAGGCTGGATCGGCCATGCTGGCGGACCTCGAGCGACTGCTCCTGCCGATGACGGCCAACATCCTCGAGCTGCGAGGCACGGCACGCGACGGCGGCGCGCCACTGTGCGCGCTGTATGCCGGAAGCGGAGCAAACCTCGAATTCCTGCGCAGTTATTTCTTCGATCAATGCGAGCAACAGCTGCTTGCCCGGCGCGCGACACTCGTGCGCCTCGGTTCCGCGCTCGCTGTCCAGGCCGTCGAGGCCGACCTATGGTTGATTGAGAGGCCGGCAGTCTGGGCGAGGCTCCTGCCCGCAGTGGGCACGATCACAATGCCGGCCTGGGTGCGGCAACAGTTTCGACTTCCAAGACTGATCCCCGAATCCGGCCGCCTGCTGCCGCGCCTGCTTGAAAAGGAAGTGCGCCGCCACACGCGCCAGCAGCAATACACCGTGGATTTTGTCTCGCAGCCAGAAATGTTTCGCGAATTCTATCGTCGCTACTACTGCCCCTATGTCGAGGCGCGCTTCGGTGCCGGAGCCATCGTGGTTCCCGAGCCAGTGTTTCTGCAGCAGTGCGCTGGCCAGGTGCTCGCCCGCCTGCACGCCGACGGCACCTGGATCGCCGGCTTGCTGCTCAAACAGCGCCGCTCGGTGCTGCGCTTTGGCTGGTTCGGGCTGGATCGGAATCCGCCGCCGCGCGGCGCAAGTGAGACGCTGGACAGCGCGTGCATCCGCTACGCACACGAGAAGGGCGTGCGCACACTGGTCATGGGGAACTCCCGCCCCTGCCTCGCGGATGGCGTGCTGCGCTACAAGGCGAAGTTCGGCGCGGAAATCATCGCCACGCGATTTCCACAGACCGAACTTGCGATCGAGATCCGGCGCGCAACGCCCGGTGTCATGCAGGCACTCGAGCGACAACCCTTGATTGGCCTGCGCTCAGGTGTTCCGCAGGTCTGGAAGGTCGTCGCGGAGCAAGGCGCAGGCGTTTCTGCACGGCTATGTCCACTGCCCGCGGCAGGCTCGCCATGAACAATGCGGGCCGGCTTACATGGCTGCGCAATGTCGGGTCCGGCTACGCCAACGCCGCAGTCGGCGGGATCATCTTCGTCTTTATCACCCCCGTGCTGGTGCACAAGCTGGGCGTTGCCGCCTTCGCCGTCTGGGTACTTGCCCAGACCATCATCTTCTACCTGCATTTTTTCGATGGTGGACTGCACAACGCCCAGGTGCGATATCACGCGCACTTCGCGGCGCGGGGTCGTGCCCGGGAGATACAGCGGCTGATCTCGACCTCGGTGCTGGCACTGCTTGCATCAGGCGTACTGGCGGCACTGTGCGGCGCGCTCGTGGCCATGAGCCCGGCGCCATGGTTCAGGCAGCTGTCGGCGCCGCTGGCAGCGGACTTTCGCCTGGTGCTGTTCATACTCGCGGCCAATCTGCTCATCGATATTCCGGCCCAGGCGCTGGAAAACTTCTTCGAGGGCGCGCAGCGATTCGACGTGCGCAACCTGCGCATGCTGGTTTTCCGCATCGTCACGGCGGCGGCGCAGCTCACGCTGCTGCTGCTTGGCTACGGCATCGTGGCGCTGGCGCTCGCGGAACTCGCCTGCACGGCGGCCAGCATCGTGGTGGATGTACTACTGATACGCCGGATATTCCCGGGCGTGCTGCGCCTCGATGCGGGTTTTTCCTGGCGCCTGTGGCGGAGAATCAGGCGCTACGC
>JBOHZW010000222.1:0-2659 GCA_050738715.1 Steroidobacteraceae bacterium
TGCGCCTCGCTCATGTGCAGTGAGCACACATCGCTCGGCGCGCCTGGTCCTTAGGCATTCTGGCCGCCGTCGCAGCGACGTCATAGGCGTTTGCAGGCCCTAGCATGCCCCGCCGCAATTCACCGCGCAGCGACAACCTGCGCCGGGCCATCGCGCAGGAAGCCGCGCGCGTCATGGCTGAGCACGGCATCCAGGATTTTCGCACTGCGAAGCGCAAGGCCGCTGAACGTTTTGGTGTCACCGAGGAAGGCGTGCTGCCCAGCAACACCGAAGTGGAGACCTCGCTGGTCGAATACCAGCGGCTGTTCGCCGCCGACACGCACAATGCGACGTTGCGTTCGAAGCGCGGCGTGGCGCTGCGCGCGATGCGCTCGCTCGCGGCGTTTTCTCCGCGCGTCGTCGGACCGGTGCTGCACGGCACCGCGACCGCACACAACGACGTGCAGCTGCATCTTTTTACTGATCAACCCGAAGCGGTGGCGCTCAACCTGCTCGATCGCGGCGTCGAGCACGATGTCGGCGAGCACCGGCTGCGGCTCGATGCCGAGCGCTTCCAGGTTTTTCCCTCGGTGCAGTTCGAGATTGACTCGCACACGATCGACGCGACGGTGTTTCCGGTGGATGGCATCCGCCAGTCGCCGATCAGCCCAGTCGACGGGCGGCCGATGCGAAGGGCGGATGCGGACGAGCTCGCCTCCCTGCTCGACGACGATATCGCGCGCCCGCGCTGAGTCTTCACAGCGTATTGCCGGCGGTAGTCGGAGGCTCCTAAGCAAGGGTGAGCGTCTGATCCTCTTTTTGGGACCGTCCGCGCCATGGATGGCGCGGCCGGAGCGCCCATGGACGGGTTCATGGCGTTCCCAAAAAGAGGATCAGGCGATCGCCCTTGCATCCGATTCACGGACTCGGGCTCGCGGCGCGCTGTAAAGACTCAACGGCGCTTCGCGACCTCGACGTATTCGCGCTGCGTCGGGCCCGTGTACAGCTGGCGCGGCCGGGCGATGCGCATCGCGGGGTCGCCGATCATCTCGAGCCAGTGCGCGACCCAGCCGACGGTGCGCGCAATCGCAAACATGACGGTATACATCGAGCGCGGAATGCCCAACGCGCTGTAGATGACGCCAGAGTAGAAATCGACGTTCGGATACAGCTTACGCGAGACGAAATACTCGTCTTTCAGCGCTATTTCCTCGAGGCGCAGCGCGAGTTCGAACAACGGGTTGTCGGCCCGGCCGAGCTTCGCGAGCACACGGTGGCAGGCCTCGCGGATGATCTTCGCGCGCGGATCGAAATTCTTGTAGACGCGGTGGCCGAATCCCATCAGCTTGAAGTGGCTCGACTTGTCCTTCGCCATGTCGAGGAACTTCGGAATCTGGTCCGCCGTGCCGATCTGCTCGAGCATGTCGAGCACCGCTTCGTTCGCGCCGCCGTGCGCCGGTCCCCACAACGCCGACACGCCGGCCGAGATCGCGGCATAAGGATTCGCGCCGGTGCTGCCGGCGAGCCGCACCGTCGAGGTGCTCGCATTCTGCTCGTGATCGGCGTGCAGCATGAACAACAGGTCGAGCGCCTGCGAGGCGACCGGATCGACCTGGTACGGCTCACAGGGCACCGCGAAGAACATGTTCAGCAGGTTCGAGCAGTAATCCAGATCATTGCGCGGATACACGAAGGGTTGGCCAAGTGCATGCTTGTGCGCAGCCGCGGCGATCGTCGGCAATTTCGCGATGATGCGGTGCGAGAAGATCTCGCGATGACGCGGGTCGTGGATGTCCATCGAGTCGTAGTAGAACGCCGCCATCGACGCGACGACCGCCGACACCATCGCCATCGGGTGCGCGTTGTGGTGGAAGCCGTTCGTGAATCGCAGCAGCGATTCATTGATCATCGTGTGGCGCGTGATGCTGTTGCGGTACGTGGCCAGCTGCTTATCGCTCGGCAATTCGCCGTTGATCAGCAGGTAGGCGACCTCCATGAACGAGCTCTTCGCCGCGAGCTGCTCGACCGGATACCCGCGGTACAGCAGCACGCCGGCATCGCCATCGATATACGTGATCTTGCTCTCGCAGCTCGCTGTCGCGCCAAAGGCCGGGTCAAACGTGAAGACGCCCTGGTCCTTGTGGAGGCTGCTGATGTCGACGCAGTCAGGTCCGATCGTGCCGCTGCGCACCGCGAGCTGCGATTTCTGGCCGTTGGCCGGATTGGTGAGGTCGAAGGGAGCTTTTTCCATCGCGCCGCCGCCTGATTGAAAGGATGAATGCCGCGCAATGCGGCGCATCAATCCGCAGCGTTACATGTGCGCTTCATGGAATCAAGGTATCGGCCGACGGTATCGGCCACTTGAACGCGCGCACGCGTGAGCCGTCGCAAAATGCGACGGCGCGTTACGCGGGATTAACCTGGAATTTGGCGCGGCTGGAAATCAGCGCGGCGCTGCGGCTGCAGCGGCGTACTTCTTGCGGAACTTGTCGACGCGGCCGGCCGTATCCACCATCTTCTGCTTGCCGGTATAGAAAGGGTGGCAGTTCGAGCACACGTCGACCTGCAGATCCTTGCCCATGGTCGAGCGGGTCTTGAACACGTTCCCGCAGCTGCAGGTCACGCTGATTTCGTTGTAGTCCGGATGTGTCGCTGCTTTCATGGACGCCACCTTAGCCGG
>JBOHZW010000223.1:0-2692 GCA_050738715.1 Steroidobacteraceae bacterium
TCTGAAAGGTTTCGAGGCGTTCGCCGTGATCCCCGAGCGGTTGCGGATGCTGGAATCCGAGCATCACGCCGACTTGACCCTCCGCCGCGGCCGCCGCGATGTCGGAATGTTGGCGCACCAGCCGCCACAGTCGTGCGTCGGAATCGATCAAGGCGTGCGCATACGCAATCTGTGCGATCGTGTCGTCAAAGGCGCGCGTTGATACGGTCCAGTTGATCGCGTTGACGCCGCTGGCGCGGATGCGCGCGACTTCCGCCTCTGGATACGGCAGGGGCGCATCGATGTCTCCCGGCGCCGAGAGCGCGTCGATCACGATGCGGGCGGGCGCGGTTCGCTGGGTGGCGGCATGGCCGCTGCGGGCCGAGCCAAAATCGAGCGCCGCGAGCCCCGCGAGTGAAGCCGCGTTCGCGATGAACTGTCGTCGCTGCAAGTTGGTCTCCCGGTCTAGGCCCAATGGCACTTAGTTAAGCGCATAGCAGATGACCCTGAGTTCGTATCTGTCGACGCGCTTGAGCGCGAGGCACTTTCAGCCAGGGGTACGATTTGGGTCGTCTCTTGCGGGCGCGTGGCTCGGTTCGTCCGGGCCGGTGGCCGACGGTGATCTGCGCGATGAGCCGAAAGAACTCGGCCCGATGAACGCAGCTCCACTCCGTCCACATCTGCACCGTGTGTTTGAAGCTCAGCTCGCGCGGGTGGACGCCGGCGTTGCACGCCGCTTGCGCCATCAGCAAGCGGATCACGTTGTAGGCCAGCAGGAACACCCACAGCTCCTTCTGCACCATCTGCGGAGTTTGGCAGCGCAGTACATCCATGCCCAAGGTGGTCTTGATGTTGCGGATGTCCAGCTCGACATGCCAGCGGCATGCGTAGAGCTGCGCGAGCTCGCCTTGGCGCACCTGCCGCGCATCGAGCATCGTGGTCACGAGGACTTGGCCATCGACTTGCACTTCCCGCACGGTCAGCTCGGTGGGAAAGGCTTGGTACTGCTGCGGCGTCATCCATGCGGGCCGCATCTTCGGCTTCGGCCAGCGCACCCGATGATCGCGCGGACCCAACCTCTGGCCGCGACGAAAGTCGGTGATGCGCGCGCCATGCTGTTCGAACAGCACGTCCACACCGGCCGCTTGCAGCGTCGCGATCGTGAAGTAATCGCAGTACAGCGCATCGGCCAGCAGTACATCGCCGGCGGACAGCGCCGGCAGGAGGCTGCGAAACAGGTCCAATTCGCTGCGGCCCTTGCCGGCGTGCGGTCCGATCGCCGCCTCCACCACCGCGCCGGTCGACAAGCAGATGATTCCCACCAACCGCGCCAGAGGAAAGCCCACGCCGGCCGCCTGAGTACTCGGCTGCGGATAGCACGCCTGGTTCTCGGGCGTGTCCGGCATCGAGATGCCCGTGCCGTCGGCCAGCTTCACCGCTCGACCGCGCCAGCGCCAACGGTGCTGCGCCTGTGTGGACAGCAAACGGCCGGTCGCGCGCGTCAGCGCGCGGATCATCTCCAGCGGCAAGCGCTGACGCGCTTGGCAGTACGCCCCGGTGCGGATGCTCTGAACGCTCAAGCCTTCGGCCGCGCGTTGTGCCGCCCAGGCATTGACCGCTCTCTGACAGGAGCGATCGGCTTGCAGCCCCTGCCTCATGAACATCGACAAGGTCACCGTCGGCGGATACAGCCGCTCGCGATGTTCGGGCAGATGCGCATCCGTCATCTCCAGCAGCTCAGGTCCCGTCAGCATATTGAAGAAATCCACCGCGCCGACTTGGTGCGCTTGTCGGCGGACGCGATCCCGATGTTGCTGCGATTGAAAACCGCCATTACGATCGCGCAAGGCCTGGCCTCCGGGGTTGGTTGGGTGGATGTGTCGCAACAACATCCTACCAATCCCGGTCAGCCTTCCTCTTCTCCTTCAATCTCTTGCCTCGCGCATCAATACCGCGGGGACTTATCTAAGTGCCATTGGGTCTAGGCCACGTATGTCGTTTTTCTTTTCATGACTTCCTGGATCAGCTGCAAGGCCGTCTTGTCGTTCGGCGGCAGTTCAACCGAGCACTCGCCGAGCGGCTGCACCCGCGAACCCCAGCGCACGAGATGCGCGCACCAGGTGAGCCCGCCGCCGAATCCCGTGAGCAACAACAGCGCGCCGGGGCGGATCTTGCCTTCCTCGAGCGCCTCGCACAGCGCCACCGGCACGGTCGCCGACGACATGTTGCCATAGCGCTGCACATTGACGAAAACGCGCTCCATCGGAATGTGCGCCTTCTTGGCGACGGCTTCGATGATGCGCAGGTTCGCCTGGTGCGGGATGACGAGTTCGATGTCTGCCGGCGCGACCTGGCGCTTCGCGAGCACGTCTTCGCAGGCGTGGCTCATGCCGAGCACGGCACGCTTGAAGACCTCCGGACCGTCGAACTGCCAGGCGCATTCGCCGTAGAGCTTGCCGAGGTTCGCGTAGCGGCCGCCCATCCCGTGCACGGCGAGGATGTCGCGCGATTCGCCGTAGCAGCCGAGCTTCTCGGCGAGCACGCCTTCTTCCTGATCGGTCGCCTGCAAGACGACGGCCGCCGCGCCATCGCCAAAGAGAACCGCGACGTTGCGGTTGGTCCAGTCCATGAAAGGGCTGATGAGTTCCGCGCCGATCACGAGGGCATTGCCGACGATGCCGTTGCGGATCATCGCGGTGGCGGTCGAAAGACC
>JBOHZW010000224.1:0-13300 GCA_050738715.1 Steroidobacteraceae bacterium
AAATCAAGCGGTTTGCTGGAGACCCGCGAGCCGCGCGAGAACCCGATCGAGTTTGACGGTCCGCGGCTCGACAGCGACGACTTCAATATCGCGCTGCCGACCGGCTATGAAGTGGACGAGCTGCCGCCGCCGCTCGACCTCGACATCGGCTATGCCGCATACCACAGCAGCACGACGGCGACGGCGCATGCGCTGCACTTCACGCGCACTTTCGAGATCAAGAAGCTCAGTGTGCCGGTGAACAAGGCCGGGGAGCTGAAGGAATTCTACCGCGACATCTGGAATGACGAGCGCCGCACTGCCGTGCTGCGGCCCGTGACGCACTGACACCGACGCGCCGTTCGCGTGGCGAGCCCGGCTCAGATGTTCGAGTCGGCGAACGAGGCCTTGCGGCGGTTCATGTAGTCGAGCAGCGCTTCATCGACCGCCACATCAAGTGGCGGCGCCTCGTATTCGGCCAACTGCTTCTGCCACAGGGCATGGGCGCGCTTGTTCATGTCGTTGGCGCCCTCGGCTTCCCATTGTTCGAAACTGTTGTTGTCGGCGAGCGGCGAGCGGTAGAACGCGGTCTCGAAAGTCGCCTGAGTGTGCGCGCAGCCGAGGAAATGGTTGCCGGGACCAACCTCGCGCATGGCATCGAGCGCCTGGCCGTTGTCCGACAGGTCGATACCGGCAAGTAGGGTATGCATCATTGCGGCCTGGTCCGCATCCATCATGAATTTCTCGTAACCCATCGACAGGCCGCCTTCGAGCCAGCCCGCGGTGTGCAAAACGAAATTGACGCCGGCGAGGCAGGTGGGAATAAGCGTGTTCGCCGATTCGAACGCGGCCTGCGCATCGGCGATCTTCGAACCGCACAATCCGCCGCCAGAACGGAAGGGCACGCCGAGGCGTCGCGCCAGGGCCGCCATCGTGTACAGCACCAGCGCGGGTTCAGGCGTGCCGAAGGTGGGCGCACCCGATTGCATCGACAGCGATGAGGCAAAGCTTCCCATGACGACCGGAGCGCCCGGATTCACCAATTGCGTCAGCGTCATGCCGGCCAGCGATTCCGCCAGCGTTTGCGCGACGGTGCCGGCGACCGTCACCGGCGACATGGCGCCCGCCAGGATGAACGGCGTGACGATCGTGGCCTGGTTGGCGCGCGCGTATTCCTTGAGTGCGCCCAGCATGGTCGCGTCGAACGTGAGCGGAGAATTGGCATTGATCAGGCTGATCGTCACGGTGCGCATCTTGCCGCTGACCGGATCGATCGCATCGGCTCCGAACAGGATCTTCGCCATCTCGACGGTGTCGCGAGCTCGTTCCGGGTGCGTGACCGAACCCATGAACGGCTTGTCGCTGTACTTCATGTGGCTGTAGACCATGTCGAAGTGCCGCTTGTTGACCGGCAGGTCCACGGGCTCGCAGATCGTGCCGCCGGAGTGGTGCAGTCCGTTGGCCATGTACGCGAGCTTGACGAAGTTACGAAAATCCTCGATGCGCGCGTAGCGGCGCCCCTCGTCGAGGTTGCGAATGAAGGGCGAACCGTAGGCCGGCGCGAACACGGTGTTGGCGCCGCCGATGACGACATTGCGCAGCGGGTTGCGCGCGTATTGCGTGAATTCGCGCGGCGCACTCGCCTGCACGAGCTTGCGGCACATGC
This sequence comes from Steroidobacteraceae bacterium, assembly GCA_050738715.1. Taxonomy (GTDB): domain Bacteria; phylum Pseudomonadota; class Gammaproteobacteria; order Steroidobacterales; family Steroidobacteraceae; genus FEN-1191. Next base: position 1,646 of record JBOHZW010000224.1, read on the forward strand.
CGCGCGGGAAACGCACGCGCTCGTCCTGCACATCCGCGCCAGCTTTCTTGAACAGCTCCAACGCCTCAGGATCATCGCGAAAGTCGATGCCGATTTCCTGCAGGATCGTGTCGGCGTTGTGCTCGAGCAGTTCGAGCCCGTCGTTGCCCAGCACTTCGTAACGCGGGATCTTGCGCGTGATATAGGGCACGAAAGTGTGCGCGCGCGCCGTGCGCGCCGCGCGCTTGGCATCGCGCCCGCTCGGTCGGCGGCCCCTGGTATTGGCGCTGCTGGGCTCGTCCATGCCAGCCAGTATGGGAGCCGCCTAGGGCCCCGTCTGATCAGATTGCGGCACTGACTTGTGCGGTGGCGTCATTCCGCCACGCCCTGACAGGGCCTGCATGATTTGCGCTTCGCCGCAGGCGCCGCACAGCGCTCCGTCCTGTTGCAGCAGCACTGGATGGCCGCTGTGCGCGCACCACTCGACGATCTGCTGCATGCTCGCCGTGGCCGGCGCCAGCCGCACGCCAGGCTGCATGGCTGCGGCGCCCTCACTCGTCACTGCAACGATCGCCAGCGCGCGCCCATGTACGCTCGCTTCCTGCGGTCTACCAGCGGCGTCGAGCCGCACGAGGTATCCGCCGTCGGCATCGAATTGCAACGTTTGCGCATCGCCCGAGGCGATGGTCATCATTTCGCCGCGCGAGCGCATGATCATGTCGCCGCTCAACACGTGGAGCGGATTCATGTGCTGCACGAATTCCGACACGCGCTCGTGCGCCGGGCGCAGCACGATGTCCTGCACGCTGCCGGTCTGCAGGATGCGGCCGCCCTCGAGCACCGAAATCTGGTTGCCGAGGCGCAGCGCCTCGTCGAGATCGTGGCTCACGAACAGGATCGTCTTCTTGACGCGCGCCTGCAGCGCAAGCAACTCGTCCTGCAGCTTGGTGCGGATCAATGGATCGAGCGCCGAGAAGGGTTCGTCCATCAGCAGGATGTCTGCGTCGGTCGCGAAGGCGCGCGCGAGCCCGACGCGCTGCTGCATGCCGCCCGAAAGCTCGCTGACATGGCGACTTGCCCACTGCGACAGGCCCACCAGCTCGAGCTTCTCGTCGACCACCTGCGCGCGGCGCGCCGCGCTCTCGCCGCGCAGCTCCAGGCCGAACCCGACGTTGTCGCGCACGGTGCGCCATGGCAGCAGGCCGAACTGCTGGAACACCATCGCAATGCGTTCGCGCCGCAGCTGGCGCAACTTCGCGCTCGTGCAGGTCGCGACATCAGCAGTCCCGTCGCCATCGCGCACCAGCACGCGGCCGCGTGTGACGGCATTGAGTCCGTTCGCGGCGCGTAGCAGCGTTGATTTGCCGGAGCCGGACAGGCCCATCAGCACGCTGATGTGGCCGCTCTCCACCCGTAAATTGGCGTCCGCGACGCCGAGGACGACGCCGAATTGCTCCGCGATCTGCGCGCGCGTGCCACCGGCGTCGAGCGATTCGAGCGCCTGGCGCAGCGCAGCGCGCCCCTTGCGCCCCGATTCGCGCGAAAACAGGATGTCGACGCTCTGGAATTCGACGGCGCTCTGGGTCATGGGCGGCTCTTTTCGGCCGCGCGGCTCATGCGATCGAGGATGATGGCGAGCAGCACGATCGCAAAGCCGGCTTCGAATCCCATTCCGACCTGCACGGTGTTGAGAGCCCGAACCACAGGCACGCCGAGACCTCCGGCGCCCACCAGCGCCGCGATGACGACCATGGACAAGCTCAGCATGATGCACTGGGTGATGCCGGCGATGATCGTCGGTGCGGCGCTCGGCAGCTCCACTTTCCACAACAACTGCATCGGCGTGGCGCCGAAGGCTTCGCCGGCCTCGCGCAACGACTGCGGCACCGAGGAGATGCCGAGGTGCGTGAGTCGGATCGGCGCAGGCAGCGCGAAGATGATGGTCGAGATCAGGCCGGGCACGACCCCCAAACCAAACAGCACCAGCGTGGGAATCAGGTATACGAAAGTCGGGAGCGTCTGCATCAGGTCAAGGATTGGGCGCAGCGCCTGGAACAGCCGCGGCCGGTGCGCAGCGGCGATGCCGATCGGAACGCCAATCAGCGTCGAGAGGATCGCGGCAACCAGCACCAGCGAAAGGGTTTCGAGAGTGGCCAGCCAATAGCCCTGGTTCATGATGAACAGCAGCGCCAGCGCGACAAACAGCGCCAGTTTCCACGAACGGCGCAGCAGCCAGGCGAGAGCGGTCATGGCGATGATCAGCACCGCTGACGGAATGGCCACCAGCGCGGCGGTCACGCCATTGACGCTGCCGCGGATTGCGCTCGCGATCGCATTGAAGAAACCCATGCCGTGCGCCTTCACGTACTCGATCGTCACCGCCATCGTTTCGCCCAGCGGAATCTTGTGTGCCGTGACCCAGCCTTCGAAGCGATAGTTCGGGGCGGGGATCGTCGTGCCTTGCATCGCGAGCAGCGCAGGCCGCCCGTCGAAACTGCGCACGCCCTCGAGCCACTGCGCAACCAGTGCGCCATGTGCGCGGATCCACGCATCGGCGGCCGCCTCCGGCTGCTGGTGCAGGTTCAGTATCGCGTTCATCATCTCGCTTTCGCCACGGAGCGTGAATTGCAGGTTCTTCAGCAGACGGGCGAGGTTCGGGCATTCGCCCATGTAGCCCGCACGCACTGTCGTGTAGATGGTCGCGGCGCCGTAGTTCGGACCGAAAGTGGCATCGCCGCCGGTCAGGTAACGGAGGTCGAAGCGCATGTTCATCGGGTGCGGATCCCAGGCGAGGAACACGACCGGGCGTTTCGCGTTCACGGCGCGCTCGACTTCCGCGAGCATGCCCTGTTCGCTGGATTCGATCAGCTTGAAATCCCCAAGGCCGAAGGCGTTCGTCTTGATGATCTGCAGGATATGTCGATTGCCGTCGTTGCCGGGTTCGATGCCGTAGAAAGTGTGGTTGAGTTCCGCGCCGAAACGCTGGATGTCTGCAAAGTCGTGCAATCCGGCGGCGTATGTGTAGGCGGGAACGGCGAGCGTGTACTTGGCGTTGACGAGATTGGCGCGGATCACTTCAACCGAACCGTCAGCGACATAGGGCTTGCGATCGCCGTCCTGCGCGGGCATCCAGTTGCCGAGGAAAATGTCGATGTCCCGGTTCTTCATCGATGCAAAGGTCACCGGCACCGAGAGCACGGTGATTTGCGGCTGGTAGCCGAGCTGGCGCACGAGGCTCGCGAACACCGCGGTGGTCGAGGTGACGTCGGTCCAGCCGACATCCGAGAGCCGCACTGTTTGGCAACTCGCGGGTTCGGAGGCGGGCACCTCGGGCACGGTCTGAGCAAGGGAGGCGGTGGATGCCGCCAGCCACAAAAGACCTGAGAGCGTTGCGCACGACAGCTTGCGGGCTGCATTCATCGGCCTTGCTCCATTGACGCTCTGCTCTTGACCGCCGCTTCTTCAGGTCGGCATGATCGGATTCTGACACAGACAACAACTTGAAAATACCAACAAAACAAGGCGGACGGCGCAAGCCTGCGCGGCCCGTGGTGCGTGGGGCCACCACGGCGCCGCAGCGCTTCAGCACGCACAATCCCGCCACCGGTGCGTTGCTCGCGACCTTGCCCGTTGACGGCGCCAGCGAGATCGAAGCGGCCGTGCGCGCGGCGCAAGCCGCGCAGCCTGCCTGGGCCGCCTTGAGCGGCACCGAGCGCGGCCGTGTGCTGCGGCGCGCAGCCGACTTGCTGCGTTCGCGCAATGACGAACTCGCGGAACTGGAGACGCGCGACACCGGCAAGCCGATCCAGGAAACCCGTGTCGTCGATGTGATCTCGGGCGCCGATTGCCTCGATTATTTTGCCGGCGTTGCGCCTACGATTGCCGGCGAGCACCTGGACCTGGGCGCCAGCGCGTTCGGCTACACGCGCCGGGAACCACTGGGCGTGGTCGCGGGCATCGGCGCGTGGAATTATCCGCTGCAGATCGCCTGCTGGAAATCGGCGCCGGCGCTGGCCTGTGGCAACGCGATGTTGTTCAAGCCGGCCGACCTGACGCCGCTGACCGCAATGAAACTGCAGCAGGTCTACGCGGACGCGGGATTGCCGTCGGGACTGTTCCAGGTCCTGCAGGGACCCGCCGAAACCGGCCGCCTGCTGACGCGCCATCCGCAAGTCCGCAAGGTTTCGCTGACGGGCTCCGTTCCGACCGGCCGCGCCGTCATGAGCGATGCAGCGCCGACGTTGAAGCAGGTGACGCTCGAGCTCGGCGGCAAATCGCCGATTCTCGTGTTTGCCGATGCCGACCTCGACAACGCGGTGTCGGGAGCGCTGCTCGGCAATTTCTATTCGGCCGGCGAGGTCTGCTCGAACGGCACGCGCGTGTTCGTCGAGCGCTCGGTTGCCAGGGAATTCATCGCGCGGCTCCTGCCGCGCGTGCGCGCGCTAAAGATCGGCGACCCGCTGGATGCGGCGACGCAGGTCGGCGCGCTGATTTCCGAAGCGCACATGAACAAGGTGCTGGGGTACATCGAAGCGGGTCGCAAGGCCGGCGCGCGCGTGCTGGCCGGGGGACAACGCGTGACGCGCGGCGCGTTGCGCAAGGGCTGGTTCGTCGAGCCGACCGTGTTCGATCGCTGCGATGATGCAATGGGCATTGTGCGCGATGAGATTTTCGGGCCCGTCATGACTGTGCTCGAGTTCGATGGCGAAGACGAGGCGCTGCAGCGCGCGAATGCGACCGAGTTCGGCCTGTCGGCCGCGGTTTTCACGCGAGACCTCACGCGCGCGCACCGCGTCATCGCACGTTTGCAGGCGGGCACCTGCTGGATCAACCACTACAACATCACGCCAATCGAGTTGCCGTTCGGGGGCATGAAGCACTCGGGCCTCGGGCGCGAGAACAGCCGCGCGGCGATCGAGCACTACACCGCGTTGAAGAGCGTATACGTCGCGATGCGCGATATCGATTCACCGTACTGAAGCGCAAGTCGGCAGCGGAGTCGCACGTGGAAGAATTCGATTACGTCATCATCGGTGCGGGTTCGGCGGGCTGCGTGCTGGCCGACCGGCTCAGTGAGGACGGTCGCAATAGCGTCCTGGTGCTCGAGTACGGCGGTTCTGACCGCTCGATCTACATCCAGATGCCGACCGCGCTGTCGATCCCGATGAACATGCCGCGCTACAACTGGGGATTCCAGAGCGAACCGGAGCCGAACCTTGGCGGGCGGCGCATCGCAACGCCACGCGGCAAGGTGCTCGGTGGCTCCTCCTCGATCAACGGCATGGTCTACGTGCGCGGCAATCCGCTGGACTTCGAGCGCTGGCGCGATGAAGGGGCCGCCGGCTGGAGTTACAGCGAGGTGCTGCCGTATTTCCGCCGCGCCGAGCGGCGCGGCGAGGGCGGCAATCAATACCGGGGCGATGCCGGCAAGTTGCAGACCTCGTACGGTACGTTGCGCAATCCGCTGCACGCCGTCTGGCTGAAGGCAGGCGAGCAGGCGGGCTATCTGCACAGTGACGACGTGAACGGTGGACAGCAGGAGGGGTTCGGCCGGCTCGACATGACCGTAGGGGAGGGCCGCCGCTGCAGCACGGCCAACGCGTATCTGCGCCCCGCGATGCGTCGCTCGAACCTCACGGTGCGGCCGCACGCGATGGTGACACGCATCGAATTCGACGGAACGCTGGCCAGCGGAGTGCGCTATCGCCTCGATGGCGAGGAGCGCAGCGTGCAGGCGCGGCGCGAAGTGATCCTGAGCGCCGGTTCGATTGGATCGCCGCACCTGCTGAAGGTCTCGGGGCTGGGCGCGCCCGCCGAACTGGCGGCGCAGGGCATCCCGGTGGTTCGCGCGCTGCCTGCGGTGGGCGAGAACCTCCAGGATCATCTCGAATTCTATTTCCAGGTCGCCTGCAAGGAACCCATCACGCTGTACTCGGCTCTCAATCCGCTGAGCCGCTTCCTGATCGGCGCGCGCTGGTTGCTGCGGCACGACGGGCTCGGCGCCAGCAATCATTTCGAGACCGGAGGATTCATCCGCAGCCGCGCCGGCATTCGCTACGCAAACCTGCAATTCCATTTCCTGCCGATGGCCGTGAGCTACGACGGTTCGACACTGGCCAATGAGCACGGTTTCCAGGCGCACATCGGGCCGATGCGCTCGTCAAGCCGCGGCTGGGTCCGCCTGCGCACGCCGCGCATCGAAGACCATCCGCGCATTTTCTTCAACTACATGAGCCAGCCCGAGGACTGGGACGAAATGCGCGCCTGCGTTCGCCTGACGCGCGAAGTATTCGCGCAGCCTGCCTTCGATCGCTATCGCGGCCGCGAGATGTCACCAGGCGCCGATGTGCAGACCGACGCGCAGATCGACGAGTTCATTCGCCAGAAAGTCGAGACCGCCTATCATCCCTCCTGCACCTGCCGCATGGGTTCAGCGGATGATCCACGCTCCGTTGTCGATCCGGAAGGAAGAGTGCTCGGCATCCAGCGTTTGCGCGTCGTGGATTCGTCCATCATGCCTTCGATCACGACCGGCAACCTGAATGCGCCGACGATCATGATCGCCGAGAAATTGTCGGATGCGATCCTTGGGCGCAAGCCGCTCGAAGCGTCGCCGGCGCCGATCTTCCAGGCGCGCGACTGGGAAAGCCGCCAGCGTTAACCGCGATCGGCAGCGTGCGAGGCCAGCGTGCCGATGTGATGGCGGCCCTTCGCTGCGTACCACAGCAGGCCCGATCCCATGATCACTGCCGTGTAGACGAATGCGCCCCAGGTGTTGCACCAGGGCGTGCCGTAAATCGATTCGCGCGGCCACGCGAGGTTCAATGCCATGCCGGCGCCCCACAGCACCGCGATGACGTTGACCGTGAGGCCCCACCTGCCCATGCTGAAATAACCGCCCGCGGCCAGGTCCGCCGGTGGCCACTGGCCGCGCAAGCGCTGCAGCAGTTGCGGGCCCGTCACCATCAGGTAAGCCAGGTAGATCATGATCACGGCGATCGAAGTCAGCACCGTGAAGATCTTCGGCTGGCCGATATTGACGACGAGGATCAGCGCGGCGATGAGGCCGATCACGATCGCGGGCGCGATTGGAGTCTGCGTACCCGGATTGACCCGGGCGAGCTTCTCTCCGAAAGGCAGCGCATTGTCGCGCGCCATCGCGAACGTCAGCCGTATCGCCGCGGTATGCACGGCGAGCGAACACACCGTGACAGCTACGACGATGCACGCCAGGAAGATCTTGCCCAACGGCCCCCACATCACCTGCTCGACGATGTACTGCAGTCCACCGCTGCTGCTCGAGATCAGGGGGTCCTGCAGATTTGGCGCGGATAGAATCGCGAACACGAGGATCGCGCCGCCGATGACGAACGAAGCGAGTATCGCGCGCAGGATTGCCTTCGGCGCCGTGCGCCGCGGCTCGACCGTTTCCTCGCCGAGTGAACTGGCGGTATCGAATCCGTACATCACGTAGCCGGAGGCGAGCGAGGCGACGAGGAACGCACCGAGGAAACCGCTCATCGTGCCGCCACCGTACCCGCCGGTCGTGAAGAACACGGCCGGCCCCCGCTTGACGTGCAACGCCAGGATCAACGCAATCAGGCATGCCGCAATCAGTTCGATGAAAACCCCGGCGCTGTTGATCATCGCCATTACGCGTACGCCGAGCGCGTTCACGAGCGTTGTGAACGCGATCAGGATCGTGCCGAGAATGACGGCGTTTGTCGCAAAATCGTAGGCGCCCGTGCCATCGCCGACGAACTGGAAACCGTGCCAGAGGCGGGGCAGGTTCAACTGCAGCGCCAGTACCACGGCCGCCAATGTGAGAATCGACGCCGTCAGCATCAACCAGCCGGCACTCCATCCGACTAGTGGGCTCCCGAGTTGCTTCGACCAGTTGTATACGGATCCAGCCACCGGATATTTCGCGGCCAGTTCCATGAAGCACAGTGCAACCGCGAGCTGGCCGATGAGCACCATGGGCCACGACCACAGGTATGCCGGGCCGGCAGTGCTGTATCCGAAGTAGAACAGCTGGAAGGTGCCGGTGAGAATCGAAATATAGCTGACGCCGGCGGCGAAGCTGCCGAATTTGCCGATGCCGCGGTCGAGCGACTCCCGATATCCGAAGTGCTCCATGCCGCTGTCGGCCCGCGTGTCGTGCGCGCCCTTCTTCATTCGCTTCCCCCTACGGAATACCGCCTTGATCGTGACAGTGTGCCAGATGCCTCCATCGCATTCGAACTGGAGACTCATTTGCTTGTGACAGGGTGTTTGATTCAATATGCGTATTGGGGCGTAAACGGGGGATTTGCCGTGTATAGAAAGGTTTCCTGTGCAGTAACGGCCGTTATCGGCGGCGTGTCGATGAGTGCGCACTCTGACGATACCAGTAGCGGTGCGGGCGCCAACTCGCTCGAGGAAATCATCGTCACGGCGCAGCGACGCTCCGAGAACATGCAGAACGTGCCGATCTCGATGCAGGCCTTCACCGGCGAATCGCTTAAGCAACTGAACGTCACCACCTTCGACGACTACATCAAGTACCTGCCAAACGTTTCATCGGCCAACAACGGCCCCGGCCAGAACGAGATCTTCATGCGCGGGCTGTCGGCCGGCGCGCAGCCCAGCCAGGGGAGCGGTTCGACCGCCTCGTTCCCCAACGTCGCCATCTACCTCGACAACCAATCGGGTCAGCTGCCGGGCCGCAACCTCGATGTCTATGCCGCTGACATCAACCGCATCGAAGTGCTGGAAGGGCCGCAGGGCACACTGTTCGGATCGGGCGCCGAAGCGGGCATGATCCGCTACATCACGAACGAGCCGAAGCTCGATGTGACCGAGGGCAGCGGCAAATTCAGTTATGGCACGACTGCCCATGGCTCGCCCAATTCATCGGCCGAACTGGTGCTGAACCTGCCGATCGTCGAAGGCCGCGCCGCGCTGCGAGTTGTCGTGTACGACGATCGCCGAGGCGGCTACATCGACAACGTACCGGCAAACTTCACGCGCCGAAACACCGACGTCGGCATCCAGTATGCGCACTATGCGGCGAACGCCAGCGGCGCGTGTCCGGATGGCCTGCCGAACAACGGCTTTTGCGTGCCGCCCGGTTCGATTGCGGTCAACAACAACACGCTCGCCAACTCGGACATTAACCCGGCGACCTATCAGGGCATTCGTGCCGGCCTCAAGCTGAAGTTCGGCGAGGACTGGGACCTGCTGGTCACGCAGATGTACCAGGACCTGAATGCCGACGGCGTGTTCTACCAGCAGCCGTTCGGCTCCGACCGTGAAGCGCTCCAGCCGCTGCAGGTGACATTGTTCAACCCGTCCTTCGACCGCGACAAGGTCACGAACACGTCGTGGACATTGAATGGCAAGTTTGGCGCGCTGCGTGCCGTTTACACAGGCGGATACCTGACCCGAAAGGTCGAACAGGTCAACGACTACACCAACTATTCGCGCGGCGTCTACGCCGACTACTACCAGTGCTATGGGCCCGGCTACTACACGCCATACCTGCCATCAAAGTGTTTCTCGCCGCAGGTCATCTGGCGTTCGAAAGAGCAGAACCAGCACACGCAGCATGAATTCAGGTTGTCGACGCCTGATGACTGGCGCTTCCGCGCGCTGGGCGGCATTTACCTCGAGGACAACAAGCTCTACGACCAGAGCGACTGGCGCTACAAGACGGTGCCCCCGTGCACCTCCAGCGGCACGCCGGGTTTCGGAACGGGCGACGACCCGGGCAACACGGGATGTTTCACGCAGATCGGCACCAACGGCAGCAACGTCAGGGACCCCGGCGTGCGCGATGTGAACAGCTCCTTCTACCAGGATGACGTGCGCGAAGTAAAACAGACGGCGTTCTTCATCTCGGCCGACTACGACCTGATACCAAAGGTGCTGACTGCAACAATCGGCACGCGCCACTTCCAGTTCAAGAATTCATTGAAGGGCGACGTGCCGAACAGTTTCTACTGCTTCCAGGCCGGAGCGCCCGGAGCGGATGGTTGCCAGACCAACAGCTATCACCTTGACCAGCATGTGCCGCCGCTCAATGACACCGAGTCGGGCTGGAAGAGCCGCGCCAACCTGACCTGGCACGTCACGCCCGACATCATGGTGTATTACACGTTCTCGCAGGGCTTCAGGCCCGGCGGCTTCAACCAGAACGGCGGCACGCTGCACGGCTATGACGAAAACCAGGTGTACCAGTACAAGGTGCCCGACTCATACCGCTCCGACAAACTCGACAACAACGAAATCGGCTGGAAAACGCAGTGGCTGAATCACCGGCTCGAGTTCAATGGCGCTTACTACCAGGAGAAATGGAAAGACGTGCAGGTCGCCATTTTCTACTCCAGCGTCGTCGGCAATGTGTTCTTCAATTCGAACGGCCAGGACTTCGACCTGAAGGGACTCGAGATGCAGCTCGTGGCTCGGCCCTGGCAGGGCTGGACGATCCAGGCCGCCGGGTCCTGGAACCACAGCGAGCAGACGAATTCGCCGCTCCTGCTGAACAACAATCCGGATTCGCCGAATGTTGGCCAGCCCATTACATACACTTGCGGCGGCACCTACTTCACGGCTGGCTGTACGGCTGCCAATGGCGCCGCCGTTGCCAACGTGTACGGCCCCAAGGGTTCACCAACGGCCAACGCGCCGCCCATCCAGACCAGCCTGCGCGTCCGCTACGATTGGGCGGTGAACGAACTGAACGCCTACGTGCAAGTGGGCACCTCGCATGTCGGACATTCGTACACGCAGGCGGGATCGAATCCGCCGCTTGCTGCCGACGGGCTCATCACCACGGGACGCATCCGCTTCGAGAATCCGGCTTATTCGACGTGGGATGCGGCAATCGGCTGCTCGCGCGGCGCCTGGAACCTGGCGCTGGTCGCAGAAAACCTCACCGATTCGAACAAGGCAGTGTTCACGAGCACCGACCAGTTCATCGTTGCGCAGACGCCGTTGCGTCCGCGCGTGTTCGCGCTGAACGTCGGCTACAAGTTCTGATTGGCGGCGAGTTCGCGCGAGCCGAGCGCGAGGAGTCCGGTGACGTAGGGCAGGAAGGAGCGCCAGGCCTGCAGCTGGAATTGCTGTGGCGCCTGGCGCCACAGTACGACTTCGGCCTTCGCATACACCGTGCGCGTGCAGAAGCCGACCGGCGCGACGCTCGCGTCGAGATCGAGGGGGCAACCCGTCGCCAGCAACGTCGTCGCGGCGTCGCCGGTTAATTCAATGGCGGCCTGCCTGTGGCTCACATCGACGAGCGAATGCGCGATGCCATCGAGAGCCGGGGCGAGGCGCGGCGCAAGCTGTGCATGCGCTGCATGCGGCCCCACCAGCAGCTGTTCATCGGGGCCCAACCACAACGCGCTCCAGTCTCCCATCGTCACGGCGCGGCAGGCGTCGACGGAAAGGGGCAGTCCCGCCGTAGCGACTGGAGCGGCGGCCGTCGCGAGGTCCACGCGCAACGACCAGCAGGATCGCGCATCGAGCGTGCGCCATCCGGCTGCGCTGGCAAGTACGGGCAGCGTGCGAACAGCGTGAGCTTCAGCCATTGAGGCGCTCCCCCTTCGGATCGTAGAAAACAGGCTGCGTGACCGTCACGGCCGTTTCACCGTTGCGTGTCGGCACGTACAGCGTCTGGCCCATGCGCGAGCGCCC
>JBOHZW010000225.1:0-2549 GCA_050738715.1 Steroidobacteraceae bacterium
GTCGGTCCCGGCCGCGGCTCGGGCGCGGGATCGCTTGTGGCCTACGCGCTCGGCATCACCGACATTGATCCGCTGCGGTACGACCTGCTGTTCGAGCGGTTCCTGAATCCCGAGCGTGTGTCGATGCCGGATTTCGACATCGACTTCTGCATGGTCGGGCGCGATCGGGTCATCGACTACGTCGCCGCGAAATACGGCTCCGAGCGCGTTTCGCAGATCATCACCTACGGCACGCTCGCGGCGAAAGCGGTCGTGCGCGATGTCGGACGCGTGCTGGGCCATCCGTACGGCATGGTCGATCGCATCGCCAAGCTCGTGCCCTTCGAACTCGAGATGACGCTCGACAAGGCGCTCGAGAAGGAGCCCGAGCTCAAGCGCCAGTACCGCGACGATGAAGAAGTGCGCACGTTGATCGACATGGCCCGCTCGCTCGAGGGACTGACGCGCAATGCCGGCAAGCACGCGGGCGGCGTCGTCATCGCGCCCTCGGTACTGACCGATTTCGCGCCGCTGTATTGCGAAGAGGGCGGCGCCAACGTCGTCACGCAGTTCGACAAGGACGATGTCGAGGCCGCGGGCCTGGTCAAGTTCGATTTCCTCGGCCTGCGCACGCTGACGGTGCTCGACTGGGCAGTGCGCGACATCAACGCGGCGCGCGAGCGAAACGGCCAGACGCCTCTCGATCTGACGCGATTGCCGATGGACGATCCCGCAACAGTCGCGCTGCTGAAGAGCTGCCGCACTACGGCGGTGTTCCAGCTCGAATCGCGCGGCATGAAGGACCTGATCCGGCGGCTCCAGCCAGACTGCTTCGAGGACATCATCGCCCTGGTCGCGCTGTTCCGTCCCGGTCCGCTGCAATCGGGCATGGTGGATGATTTCATCGCCCGCAAGCACAGCCGCAACGATATGCCGATCGACTACCTGCATCCGCAGTTGCAGCCGATCCTGGCACAGACCTACGGCGTGATCCTGTACCAGGAACAGGTGATGCAGATCGCGCAGGTGCTGGCCGGCTACACGCTCGGCAGTGCCGACTTGTTGCGCCGCGCGATGGGCAAGAAAAAGCCCGAAGAAATGGCGAAACAAAGGAGCGTGTTCATCGACGGTGCCGTGGCGCGCCAGGTGCCGCGCGCGCGCGCCGAGTACATCTTCGACCTGATGGAGAAATTCGCCGGCTACGGATTCAACAAGTCGCATTCGGCCGCTTACGCGATGCTGGCCTGGCAGACTGCCTACCTGAAGGCGCATTACCCGGCAGCATTCATGGCCGCGGTGCTGTCGGCGGACATGGACCGGACCGACAAGGTCGTCACGTTGATTGACGATTGTGCGCTGATCGGCCTGACGGTGCTGCCACCGGACGTGAACGCCTCGGGACATTCGTTCGCGGTCGGCGATGCAACGACGATCCGCTACGGCCTGGGCGCTGTGAAAGGCGTGGGCCGCAGCGCGGTCGATGCGCTGGTAGAAGGGCGCAACGCGCACGGCCCCTACGCGAGCCTGGAAGATCTCTGCCATCGTGTCGACCTGCAACGCGTCAACCGCCGCGTGCTTGAGGCGCTGATCCGTTCGGGCAGCTGCGATTCGCTGGGCGCGAACCGCGCCGCGCTGATGGATCGGCTCGGTGTGGCGATGCACTCCGGCGAGCAGAGCGCGCGCACCGTCGAGGCGGGCCAGAATGACCTGTTCGGACTGCCGCGGCCTGCCGCCGGCGAGACGCTGCGCGCGGCGGCGCCCGAACCGGTATGGAGCGAATCGCAGCGGCTCGCGGGCGAGCGTGAAACACTCGGGCTGTACCTGACCGGTCATCCGATCGCGCGTTTCGAGCGCGACCTCGCGCAACTCGTCGGCGTGCGTATCCGCGACCTGGCCGGTGAAGCGCGCCCGGCGGGCGGCGAGGTCGAGCGTTGGAGCGAGTCACGCAAGGTCAGCGCCGCGGGCCTGATCCTCGAAGTGCGGCGTCGCGGGCCACGCGTAAGTTTCATGCTCGATGACCGCAGCGGGCGCATCGAAATCGTGTTGACCGAGGAGACGCACCAGCGCTACCGCGACCTCGTGGCCAAGGACGAGCTCGTGCTGGTCGAGGGGAGCCTGCGATTCGATGAATTCAGCGACGCCTGGCGAATCCAGGCACGCGGCATCCAGTCGCTCGCCGCGGTGCGCGAACGCTCCGCGCGCCGCATTCTGGTCGATTGGCCGCCGCAGGCGCGGCATGAGGAATTGCTCGCGGCACTGGAGGAATTGCTGGCGGGCTCCCTTGGCGGCGAATGCCAGTTGGCGGTGCGCATCAGCAACGACGACGCACAGGGCATCATGGTGCTCGGCGATGAGTGGAAGGTGCGTGCCACCGCCGCGCTGATCGAGCAGCTCGAACGCCGCTTCGGCCTCGTCCGTGTCGCCTACGGCCCGCCCGGCAGCGCCAGCTCGGTCGTGTCGGCATGAATGGGCGCAAGGTTGCGGGGTGTGGCGCTGAAACGTACCCTTGCGGGCGATGAGCAATACGGTCGAAATTGAATTGCACGGCGCTGCGGCGTGGAGTGAATCCT
>JBOHZW010000226.1:0-3004 GCA_050738715.1 Steroidobacteraceae bacterium
CGCCGTGACCGTCGCGTTGATCTGCTGGTTCGGAAGCTGCGGCATGCCGCCGAGCTGGCCAACCGAAAATTGCGCATTCTGCGCCCGCAATGCCGCGACCACATCGCCGGGCGTCAGAGAATAGGCGCGCAGGCGGTCAGGGTCGACCCAGATGCGCATCGCATAACCGGCGCCATACTCCTGCACGGCGCCGACGCCATCCACGCGGCGGATCTCCTCCGCGACCTTGTTCACCACGTAGTCGCTCATGTCGGTGGCGCTGAGCGAGCCGTCTTCGGAATAGAAACCCACGGCCAGCAGGTTGGAGTTGATGATCTTGTTGACCGCGATGCCCTGCTGCTGGACGATCTGCGGCAGCAATGGCACGACGGCCTGCAGGCGGTTCTGCACCTGCACCTGCGCGATGTCCGGGTTGGTGCCGCTCGCAAAAGTGAGCTTGATATTGACCCGCCCATCTGAGGTGCTGCCCGAGGACATGTAGATCAGCCCGTCGAGGCCGCTCATGTTCTGCTCGATGATCTGCGTCACCGAATCCTCGACGCTCTTGGCGGCCGCGCCAGGATAGTCGGCGCTTATGGCAATCGACGGCGGCGCTATGGTCGGATACGGCGTCAGCGGCAGCCGGCGAATGGCCACCAGCCCCAGCAACGAGAGCATGATCGCCAGCACCCAGGCGAAGATCGGCCGATCGATGAAGAAGCGTGACATTCCAGTACGGCCGGCTTATTTAGCGGCCGGTTCGGCGGCGTTCGCGCCGAGCTCCGCCGGCTGAACCGGCATGCCCGGCTGGATCTTCTGCAAGCCCTCGACGATCACGCGGTCGCCCGCGGACAATCCGCCCGTCACCAGCCACTGATCGCCCACGGCGCGCGAAGCCGTGACGTTGCGCAACTCGACCTTGTTGTCCTTGCCGACAACCATGGCGGTCGCATTGCCTTTCGGATCACGCGTGATGCCGGTCTGCGGCGCCAGCAGTGCGTTGGCGAGCGTGCCCTCGACGATATTGGCGCGCACGTACATGCCGGGCAGCAGTGTTGCCTTCGGATTGGGGACCAGCACACGCAGCAGGAAGCTCCCCGTCCCCGGCTGGACCGTGACGTCACTGAACTGCAGCTGGCCGGCCAGCGGATAGTCACTGCCGTCCTCGAGCTTGATGTGCACTTCGCTGCCGTTGCCGCCCTTGCCACCGGCCGCCAGTTCCTGCTGGAGCTGCAGCCACTCGCCACTGGATTGCGTGAGATCGACATACACGGTATCGAGCTTCTGCACCGTGGCCAGCGCATCAGGCTGGTTGGCGACCACCAGCGCGCCCTGCGTGACCGCCGACTTGCCGATGCGGCCGGTGATCGGTGCGCTGATGTGCGCGTAGTCAAGATTGATGCGCGCACTGTCGGCGGCCGCCTGCGCCGTGGCCAGGTCGGCCTCTGCCTTGTGCAGCGCGGTCTGCAGGTTGTCGTTGTCCTGCACGCTGATCATGTGTGCCTTGACCAGCTCGGTGCCGCGATCAGCGCTGCGGCGCGCCGTGTCCAGCGCGGTCTCGGCACTCATGCGATTGGCGTCTGCGCTGCGTTGGGCGACGCGATACACCGCGTCATCGAGTTCGTAGAGTTGCTGGCCGGCATGCACCTGGCCGCCTTCCGTGAATAGGACGCGCTTGACGATGCCACCGACCTGCGGCCGCACCTCGGCCACCTGGCGCGCACTGACCAGCCCCGGCAGTTCGCGCTGCAGCTCAACGGATGAGTTCTTCAACGTGACGACTGTAACGGTTTGCGGCGGCATGCCGCCTTGCCCCTGGCCGCTGCTGCCGCAGCCGCTTAGCGCAAGGACAACAGTGGTGCTCACGGCCGCCGTCAAGGCGGCTGAAATCTTGCTCAATCGCATGGTCTGGATCCTGGGTCGGTAGCGGGCCCGCGGGCCGCAGGGCGCTATGATCCACGGAATCGGCGGGCACGGCAATTGTGACGCCAGCCGGCGATGCCGAGCAGGGGTATGAGCACCGCAAGCGCCTCTGCAGCGTGGGCGGCATAGAGCCGGGGGTCAGCCGCTGCGCTGCCGCTCGCCAGCGGCAGCCCTAGCATCAAAAGCGCATACAGACCACACCCCAGCAGCACCGCGAGTGCCGGTTCTTCCCGATCAGCCAGCAGTCCTTGCAGGCACAGGGCCGGCAGGTAGGTCATCAATCCCAGCAATCGATGTGCATCGGCCGGCGCGAGCCAATACTCCAGGCTCGGCTGGAAGCGCACGATCATCAGGATCCGGAGCGCATTGACGCCCAGCGAGAGCAACCAGGCGCACCCCAGCGCGCCACCGAGGCGGAGGGGCCATTGCCACAGCGGCCACGTGCGAGCGCGCGGTCTCCACGTCCAGCACCAGCCCAGGAATGACAGCACCATGAAATTGATGCCGGCGCAGGCCTTGATCAGCACGAGACCGGCGCCGAGGCTCTGCCACGCGCCGTCAGTGTTGCGCTCGAAAGTGCAACCCGTCGCGGCCCGCAAAAGCAACGCGAGCGGATGCAGCATCCATTGCAGATCGGAGGCCGCGGCCACGCTGAAGTGATATTTCAGCGCGACCGCGGCCGCCCCGGCCAGCGCGCACCACGCAAGTGCTGCGCGCCGGCGTTGCCGCCACTCAACCACCGGCAAAGGCCCGGTAAAGCTTGCGGAATTTCCACAGGCCGAGCAGCAGCGCGCACCAGGCGACCAAGTCCGCCCATACGGGCTCGGGCGCGGGCGTTAGCGATTCACCGACCGCGGCATTGCTCACGCCGGCGGGCAACGGGAGCGGTTGCTTCACATCGAGGGCCGGAGGGCCGTCGCCGGTCGGCAATCGCTCATCGACACCGATGAACGAGGTGGCGCTGGTCAACAACGAATACTTGAGCCCGAGCGCGAGGATTTCCGCGCGCGCATCCTCGCTCGCATTCGGGAACACGTACAGGCGCTCGAGTCGCTTGCGCGCCCACAGAATCGGCAATGATTCATCGCGTGAACTTGCGGCC
>JBOHZW010000227.1:0-2847 GCA_050738715.1 Steroidobacteraceae bacterium
GGCCGGCACGATGACCGTCGAGCTCTACCGCGGCTTCGGCGCCGCCGGCATCCGCCACGTGCAGTGCCGCAACGAACAGGGCGCGAGCCTGATGGCCGACGGCTACGCGCGTGCCACGGGAAAACCCGGCGTGTGCACGATCATCGCCGGTCCCGGCGTCACCAACGCGGCGACCGGCATCGCACAGGCCTATTGCGATTCGCAACCGATGCTCGTGTTGTCCGGTGCAACGGCGACGCGCACGCACGGCAAGGGTTGGGGCGCGGTACACGAACTCGAGGACCAGGCCGCCGTGACGCGTGGCTTCACCGCGTTAAGCACGATGGTGCGCTACCCGGAAGAGCTGCCGGAGTTGATTGCGCGCGCTTACACGGTGTTTCGCGGCGGGCGGCCGCGGCCGGTGCATCTGTCATTGCCGCGCGACATGCTGCCCGAGCCGGTTACGGCGGATTGGAAAGCGCGGCGCACGCCGACACTGCCGATGCCCGATCCGGCGGCGATCGACGAAGCGGCCGCGCTGCTCGCGCGCGCCAAGCGCCCGCTGATTTTCGTTGGCGGTGGCGCGGCCGGCACGCGCGCCGCGATCGCCGCGATCGCCGAACACATCGGTGCGCCGGTGCTGGCGAGCAACGCCGGCAAGGGCATCCTGCCCGATTCGCACCCACTGTCGCTCGGTGGCTCGATCCTGCAGCGCGCCAGCCAGCAGGCACTGGCCGAAGCGGATGTCGTGTTGCTCGTCGGATCCGAAGTATCGATGGGCGATCACTTCCTGCCGAAGCTCGAGATCAATGGCGAACTGATCCGCATCGACATCGACCCGGTGGAACTCACATCGATGTATGGCGCAACCGTGCCGATCCAGGCTGATGCGCGCGCCGCGATGAGCGCGCTCGCGACGGCTCTAGCCAAGCGCAGCGTGGTTTCGCAGCGTGCGGACGGCGAAGCGCGCGTACGGGAGATCCTCGCTGCCAACGCTTCCAAGATGAGCGATCTGGAGAAACTGCACGCGCGCGTGTGGAAGCTGCTGCGCGCGGCAATGCCCGCCGACACGATCGTGATGGGCGATGCCACGCAGATCGTTTACAGCGGCAGTTTCGCGATGCCGATGGAGACTGAACGCTGCTGGTACTACTCCGGCACGTACTGTGCGCTCGGCGTCGCGCTGCCGATGGCGATCGGCGCGAAGATCGGCGCGCCGAAGCGGCCGGTGATCGCGGTTGCCGGCGACGGCGGCTTCATGTTCACCGTCAACGAGCTGGCCACTGCCGTCGAGGAGCGACTCGCGCTGCCGGTGATCGTCTGGAACAACGACGCGCTCAAGGAGATCGTCGACCAGATGGACCAACGCCAGATTCCCCGCATCGGTGTCGAGCCGAAGAGTCCCGATTTCATTGGGCTTGCGCAGAGTCTCGGTTGCCATGCGACGCGCGCGACCAGCGCGGCGCACCTGCAGGATTCGCTACGCGCGGCTTTCACCGCCGATGGGCCGACGCTGATCGAGCTTCGCCAGGACAGTCCCTGGCTCGCGGCTTAAGCGCCGCGTGCGGCTTCAGTCGGCCTGCAGCGCGCGCGGCCTGGCTGGCCGCGTGTTCTGATCGTTGATCTCATCGCGCGGACGGTACGGCGCCTCGAGGAAACCGCATTCTTCGGCCGTGAGCTGGATGGCCAGCGCCTCCACCGCGACATCGATGTGCGAGGTCTTCGCCGCGCCAACGATCGGCACATTGCGATGGGGGTTGCCCGACACCCAGGCCATCGCCACGTGCGCCGCAGTGACGCCGCGACGTTTCGCCACGTCCCGCACACGGCGTGTGATCTCGAGATCGATCGCATCGCCGTACATGTGCTGGTGCGGGTCGTGGGCCGTGCGTGCCGTGCCGTCACTGTCCAGGCCGCGCGCCAGAAATCCGCGCGCCAGCGGACTGAAGGTCGTGAGCGCGATCTCCCGATCGTCGCAGTACGGAAACATCTCCCGTTCTTCCTCGCGGTACAGCAGGTTGTACTGGCACTGCATGTTGATAAATGGCGTCCAGCCATTCATCGCCGCCACGTGGTTCATCTGCGCGAACTGCCACGTGTACATCGTCGATGCGCCGAGGTGGCGCACCTTGCCGGCACGAACCGTGTCATGGAGCGCCGACATCGTCTCCTCGATGGGTGTGTCGGCATCGAAGGCGTGGATCACGTACAGATCCACGTAGTCGGTGCCGATGCGCTTGAGCGACCGGTCGATCGATTGAGCGATGTGCTGCCGCGAAAGTCCGCGATCCGCCGGGTCATCGCTCATCGGGTAGAAAACCTTGGTCGCGAGCACGAGCTTGTCGCGCGTCGTCATCTTCAACAGGTTCCGGCCCACGACTTCTTCATTGCGTCCGAGCGAATACCAATCGGCCATGTCGAAGAAGTTGATGCCGCGCTCCAGTGCGAGCCGCAGTAGCGGCACCGATGCAGCTTCGTCGAGCACCCAGCCTTTCCAGGCCGGGCTGCCCATCGACATCGTGCCGAGGCAGAGCTGCGATACGTTCAGATCCGTTCGGCCGAAGGGGATGTAATCCATGGGCAAGTCGCTCCAGTGCCCTGTCAATCAGAATGCCGCTCGATTTTACCCGCAAAATGAGCTACAACGGCGGACGTCTTCATTCCACAAATGGCGCGAGAACCATGCGAATGAACCCCATGATGCGATTACTGCCACTGCTTGCGCTGGCCGCGACGGCAGCGGCGACTCAAGGTTGTGCGTCGATCATCAAGGGCTCGACGCAATCCATTCCGATAATCTCCGACCCGCCCTCGGCAGATATCCTCCTCGACGGAAAACTGGTCGGCGAGACGCCCAGGACACTGGTC